>NZ_JBZQEK010000127.1:0-9360 GCF_058719085.1 Candidatus Benthicola sp. | reverse complement strand
CGCGACGTCCTCGAGGCGGTGCAGGTGTCGGTGAACCCGAAGGTGATCCAGACGCCCAAGGTGGCCGCGATGGCCAAGGACGGGATCCAGCTGATCGCGATCGCCCGGGTGACGGTCAGAGCGAACATCAACCGACTGGTCGGTGGGGCCGGCGAAGAGACGATCCTCGCCCGCGTCGGTGAGGGAATCGTGAGCACGATCGGATCGGCGGACTCCCACAAGGCGGTGCTGGAGAACCCGGACCAGATCTCGAAGACCGTGCTCGCCAAGGGACTCGACAGCGGAACCGCGTTCGAGATTCTGTCGATCGACATCGCCGACGTCGACGTAGGAAAGAACATCGGAGCGGAGCTGCAGATCGACCAGGCGGAGGCCGACAAGCAGATCGCCCAGGCCAAGGCCGAGGAGCGTCGAGCCCTCGCCGTGGCCCTCGAGCAGGAGAACCGTGCCAGGGTCGAGGAAATGCGCGCGGAGGTGATCAAGGCGGAGGCCGAAGTGCCCCTCGCGATGGCGGAGGCGTTCCGTTCCGGCCAGCTGGGCGTCATGGACTACATGCGGTTCCGGAACATCGAGTCGGACACCCGTATGCGCGATTCGATCGCCGGCACGGGTGACGACGCGGAGATCTGATCATGGAGCCGTTCTTCATCCTCCTGGCGGTCGTGGTCGTCTGGATCTTCCGCGGTGTGGCCGGGGCAAGCCGCCGCTATCCCGGGGGAGACGCCCGGGACGACGAGTCGCTCGGTCACGGTGGGTCGATCGACATCTCGGCGCGCACGCGGCAGCGATCGCTCGAAGCCCAGCAGAGGGCCATCGAGGCACTTCAGCGGTGGGAGGCGAAGCAGGGGCTCGGCACCGGACGTCCGCCGGAGCGCGAGGCGTCCGAGGTGGATTCCGTCCTCCGGGAGTCGTCCGCCGCATCGAGAACGCGTTCGGCGCGTCCTGCGCAGTTCAGTCGACGGACGACGGCGGAGAGGAAACGCCAGGAGGCCTATGCGGAGATCGCCCGCATGGTGGATCCCGCGCATTCGGGTGCGACCCGCCCGCGGCGGGGCTTCCAGGCCCCGCGGAGACCGGAGATCGTGGCCGAGATGCCTCCGGCCGCTTCCGAGGCGGTGTCGCTCGAGGATCCGGCGGAGCTGGAGGCGCTGACCCTGCGCCGTCAGAGGGTCTCGCTCCGGGAGGGAGCCGGAGGGCGACCCACGACCGGCCAGGCAAGGTCGGTCGCACCCGTCGACGGCAACGTCGCGGGTGGACCGCAGGTCACGCGAGCCGGAAGGCGGAAGCGCCGGGATTCGCGACGCCGTCCGGCCTCGGGGCTCGCCCGCCTGGAGAAGCTGCCGATGCCGGCGCGCGCGATCGTCTACGCGGAGATCTTCGGGTCGCCCCCCTCTCTCACCTGAGCTTGCCCGAGGCCTCCGGGCGATCACGGCATGGGCCGCTGGAGCGACACCGACTCTGGCGGCCCTCATCTCAACGTGAAATATTGTCTCACGCCGCGGTCAGCGAAGCATCGCTGACCGGGCCGGCCGCCGACAGCCCACGCGGTCGCAGCCTACGGTCTGCTCCCCCCACTCAGCGAGCTGACTTGAACAGCAAGGGCGTTGTCAGGATAGAAGATACGGCGGCTCGCGTCAGCGGCATCTGCGAGACCGGCAGCGCCATGCTCGAGGCGATGGACCTCGAGGACATTCTGTCCATTGTCGCGGATCGGACCGCACCACTGTTCGATGGATCGGGTGTGGCGGTCGCCTTCAGGGATGGGGAGACACACGAGTTGGTGGTCGCCGCTCTGAGCGGAGCGATGGCCGGGGTCGTCGGCGCGCGGTATCCGCTCGAGGGAACGATCAGCCGCAGGGCGCTGGCCGAGAACCGGGCGGTCATCGAGAACGACGTGCCGGACGAGCCGTTCTATGAGTCTCTCCTGCTCGAGGCGGGCGAGCCACGGACGGTTCTCGTCGCCCCGCTGAGGCAGCGGGCCGGGGCGATCGGCACCCTGTTGGTGAGTGGACGGGACCATCCCGGATTCCAGCCGGAAGACGCGGACCAGCTCTACGCCTTCGCGCGCATGGCCGGTCTCGCGATCCAGAATGCCCGGATGCTCGAGGCGGAGACGGAGCGGGCCGAGCGCTCGGACAACCTCCGGGAGGCGTCCGAGGATTTCGTGACGATTCTCGAGAACCTGCACGCTGCAGAGGTGGCGGTGGCGTCGGATCTCGAGTTGGATTCCGTCCTCCAGACGGTGGCGGACCGGGCACGTGATCTCACCGATGCCGAGTACGGCGCGATGGGCGTCCTCACGCCCGACGGCAGTGAGCTCGAACTGTTCATCACCAGCGGCATCGATCCCGCGTTGCGCGAGGAGCTGGGCGGGCCGCCCAAAGGTCTGGGACTGCTCGGTGCCGTCACGCATGCCAACGAGCCGATCCGGGTGGCCGATCTCACCGCGGATCCGAGATCGGCGGGCATGCCCGGCCGGCACCCGGGTATGCAGTCCTTCCTCGGAGTTCCCATCCGGATCGGCGACCGCGCGTTCGGCAATCTCTACCTGACGAACAAGAAGGACGGAGAGCCGTTCACGGAGCGCGACGAGACGATCGTCTCCATGCTGGCCGCTCAGGCCGCCGTGTCGATCGAGAACGCCCGGCAGTTCCGCACGCTACAGCGCCTCCTGGACGAGTTGAGGGAGACGCAGCGGCAGCGGGACCGGTTCTATGCGTTCGTGAACCACGACCTGCGGAACGCCTGCAGTGGGGTGCTCATGTGGTCGGAGCGGCTGCTCGCCGAGGCTCGCGGGCCGGACCGGGAGATTCCCGAGAAGATCCGCCGCGGCAGCGAGCATGCCATGCGGCTGGTGCAGGACGTCCTCGACCTCGAGAGCCTCTCCCAGGGACGGCTGGAGACGTGGCCGCGGATGATTGTGGTCAACGAGCTGCTGCAGGCGGCCATGGACGGCATCCATCCCGAGGCGGAGCAGAAGAACATGAAGCTCCGGCTCGAGAGGAACCGCAGCAACCTGCGCATGGTCGCCGACCCGGACCGCGTGCTGCAGGTCATCACGAACCTGCTCAGCAACGCGATCAAGTACTCGCCCGAGGGGACGGACATACGGCTCGCCACCGGTCTCAGCCGCGAAGGTCCGCCGAACGGTTCGGAGGCCGAACGCTGGCTCACGATTCAGGTCGCCGATCAGGGTCCCGGGGTACCGGCGGAGGACCAGGAGCGCATCTTCGGCGAGTACGAGAAGGGAGGGTCCGGTCGATCCGCCCGGACGGGCGTCGGAATCGGGCTCACGCTGTCCCGACGGTTGGCGGAGTACATGGGAGGGGCCCTCACCCTGGAGTCCCGTCCCGGGGAAGGCGCCACCTTCACGCTCTGGATGCCTCACGGGCGGGAGCCCGAGCAGCGGAGCGGCTGGATCGGCTGAGTCGATCGAGCCGGGGCGGAGAGAGCCGCCCTCGGGATGGGGATGCGAGAGAGGGGGGAGCATGGAAGCTCCCCCCTCTTTCCTGTGGTGACCTCCGAAGGCCGTCGTCCGAAGGCCGCTTTCGGCGCCCTCTACATGCGGAGCGCCACGTGATGGGGCTCGGGGAGGATCCCCTGCTCCCGGTACCGCTTCAGCTTGCGGTACAGCGTTCGCCGGCTGATCCCGAGCGCCTCGGCGGCGGAACTCTGATGCCACTGCGTCTGCTCGAGCATGTCGAGGATGTACTCCCTTTCCAGGCGCTCCAGGTCCCACTTCTCGTCCCGAGCCCGTGACAGGAGGTTGCGTTCCGGGTCCGGGCGCTGGCCTGGAGGCTCGAACGGGATCGCCCGGGCCCCGGCATGCATGATCACGGCACGCTCGATGAAGTTCTCCAGTTCGCGGACGTTCCCCGGCCAATCGTAGGACATGAGGCGGGTCATGGTCTTCGGCGGGATCTCGGGCGGCTCGAGCCCGTTCTCCTCGGCGAAACGCTGGCGGAAGTGCTGAGCGAGCAGCGGAATGTCATCCCGTCTCTCCCGGAGGGAGGGAACGCGGATCGGAAAGACGTTCAGGCGATAGAAAAGGTCTTCTCGGAACTCGCCTTTCTCGACGAGCTCGCCGAGGTCGCGATTCGTGGCGGCGATCAGCCGGAAGTCGACGGAGATCGGCTCTCGCCCGCCGACGCGGGTGACCTTCCGGTCCTGGAGCACGCGAAGCAGCTTGACCTGCACGCCTTCCGAAACGGTGCTGATCTCGTCCAGGAAGATGGTGCCGCCCTGCGCCTCCTCGAACAGTCCGCGTTTGCTCTGCACCGCCCCGGTGAAGGACCCCTTCATGTGCCCGAACAGCTCGGACTCGAGGAGCGTCTCGGGCAGGGCGGAGCAGTTGATGGCCACGAACGGCCGGCGGCTTCGACCGGAGAGCTCGTGCACGGCACGGGCGGCGAGCTCCTTTCCCGTTCCGGTGTCGCCGGTGATCAGCACGTTCGCGCGCGTGGGCGCGACCCGCTCGATCATGCCGTACAGCCTCTGCATGGCCTGCGACTTCCCGACCAGGTGGGCCCGGACTCCGGCGCTGGTCTTGCTCCGGAGCTGCGCGACCTCACGCTTCAGCTCCAGTTCCTCACGGGCGCGCGCCAGAATGTGCAACAGTTCCTCGGTCCGGAAGGGCTTCTTGATGAAGTCGACGGCCCCGAGCTTCATGGCCTCGACCGCGCTGTCGATCGAACCGAAGGCCGTCATGACGATGAACTGGGCGTCGGTCTGCAGGGCAGGGCCCGCTCCGAGGACGTTCAGTCCGTGCATCCCCGGCAGGTTGAGGTCGAGCAGCACGAGATCGTAGAGCTGCTGGTCGAGCTGGCGAAGGCCTTCCTCACCCGACCGTACGGCGTCGACCTTGTAGCCGTTTTCCGCCAAAACGGTGAGCAGGAGATCCCTTACGTTTTCTTCGTCCTCGACGACGAGCACGCGAGGGGCGACCTCTGACTTCGCATATTCCTCAGACATATCAGCTCCATCTCCGGATCGCCGGTCACCGGTCGACCGCAGAAGGGGTTGGCTCGAGAGGCAGGGACCGCACGACCGGAGTCAGGGGGAGGCTCCGGCCGGCGGACCCTTACGCGGGCGGCTCACACCCGCGCCTCGAAACTGTACGGCGTCCCACTCTCCCTTGCCGGAAGTGTGCCACGATTTCCCGAGCGCGCCGGTACCTGTCGGCTTGCTGGATTGCCCCGGTTCTCCGCGTACATTTGGGGGTTGGCGGGCCTGACGCCCGCCCGACTCCGGTGGGGACGGCTGCGCCAACAAGTCCCACCCGCCACGTCAAAGTGACAAAGTGTCGCTCATTGGGATCAAATGGCAAGTGACGCCGTGGGCTTTGTTTGGGCCCGGAGCCAGGCGGGCCGCGTCAGTCCTTGAACGGATTGGGAGCGCGCGGCCGCGACGCGGACCGGGCGGAGTCGAGCAGAGCCTGAAGCTCCTCGTTACTGAGCTCGAAGGGATCGTCCTGGTGTCCGGGCGCCCGCACGGCCCTCGCCGGCTCGCGGTTGCCGGGCTCCGGCTGAAACTCCCAGTCCCACCGGCTGCGGTCTCTCACCCTCCAGGCATTCCCCGACGCGTCGATGAACTTCCGGTAGCTCATGAGACCCTCTCATTCTGGTTCCAATCGCGGTGCCGATGAACGAGGAATACGATCGTACCCGCCGCCGTGATGGTCGCGAACCCGAGCCACTGCAGGGCATACATGAGATGCGGCCCGTCCGAGGGGGGAGGCCGCTCGACGAGCCTCGGCGTCACCGCAGACCCGGCATCGGGAGTGCTGTCCGGCAACACCCAGGCATCGAGCACCGGTTCCTCCACACTCTGGTGAATCGCATCGAAGTCGATGCTCGCGAGCACCAGATGGACATCGCCGTCGAACCGGCTCTGACGGGGCGGAATGGCGGCGGAGGGTTCTCCGGGGAGGACGATTCCGACGACGTCGGCGGGCGTCGCCGACTCTTCGTCCGCGGGTCGGGCGGACCGGAGATCGGCGCTGAGGCCGTCGGCTGCCGGGAGCCACCCGCGCAGGACCAGAATGCTCGAGCCGCCTGTGCGGCCGATCGGGGTGAGGAGGTGGACGCCCGGCGAGCCCAGCGCGGCTCGGCCCCGGATCACGATCTCCCTGTCGAACTGCCACGTGCCCGTCAGATGAACCCGTCGCCACAGGAGCGAATCCAGGGGCGGCAGGGGCCCCTCCGGCCCGATCTCGATCGGTGGCAGCTCGGCCAGAGCGGCGCGCTCCGCGTTCAACTCCCGGCGTTCGCCGAGGCGCTCCAGCTGCCACGCGGCGAGCCGCAGGAATGCGCCGACGGCGAGGAGTGCGACGAGGGCGAACAGCCAGGCCCTGATGTCCCAACGCTTCATGAGATCAATGTCGGTGCTCGAGGGCAGGCTGGACAGTGCGGCCGGGTGTACCCCGAGGATCGCGGCCGGAGGTGCAGGGTCGGACTTCGAGGCCGGACCTGCGGCCCCCGCGGGCGGGGTCTATATTCGGGGTCCACGCCGGGGTGGCGAAATCGGCAGACGCGAGGGACTTAAAATCCCTTGGGACGCTAGTCCCGTCTGGGTTCAAATCCCAGCCCCGGCATCGCTGGATCCTGTTCTACGCGCGCTTGACCGCAATCGGGTAATGTTACGGCGCCCCCTCCGCAGACCCGAGGAGACGTTCTCAACTCGGACAGCCCGGCTCGCCACGGGAGACAGACCGTGTACCGAATTCACATCGTGGGTTGTTCGCCGCGAAGCGGAACCACCCTCATGGCGGAGATGATGGCCGCCTGCTTCGAGATCGACCAACATTCAGAGCACGAGAGCAGGCTGTACGAGCTGCCAACCGGCTATCCACGCACTTACCTCACCAAGTGGCCGGGCGACGTGGTGATTGCCGACCTGTTCCTGCCGTGGATGCCGAGACTGAATGTAGTCGTGATGGTCAGGGATCCAAGGGACATCGTGGTGAGCCGCCACCGGGCACGTCCCGATCGGTACTGGGCGGGCCTGAGGTACTGGAAGAACTGGCTGCCCTACGTACGAAAGCTCGAGGGTCATCGTCGTGTCACGCTCGTCCGGTATGAAGACCTCGTCCGAGATCCCAATCATGTTCAGGAGCGACTGGGAGAACGTCTGCCGTTTCTGACGCAACGCGCACCGTTTGGAGATTTTCATAGAGTGTCGAGGGCATCGGTCGCCTCACAGGATGCGCTCGGCGGCTTGAGGCCCGTGTCGAGGGCGAGCATCGGAAACTGGAGGAAGCACAGGCCGCGGGTGGCCGGCCAGCTGGAACTCCATGGCCCGATCACCGAGAGTCTCATCGAATTCGGCTACGAGAAGGACTCTTCCTGGCGGCGGGAACTCGATGGGGTGAAGCCGGATCTGTCGGCCAGCAACTGGCCCGAGTACTTCCCACCGGGCGCGGTGGAGATTCAGCGCAGAGAAGCCCTGCGCAGCGCCCCGAAGGTGATCTTCAAGCATTCCCGGGCATATCGAACCGCGCGACGTGGGTATAGGGGGCTGAAGCGACGCGTCCCGTTCGGGTTCAGAGGACAACACTGACTCGCGCGCCGGTGGAGAGTGGGCCCGTGTTTCGGGTGTGACGCTCACGGATCGGTCGGGGAGTCTTCCGAATCTCCACAGCACGACGTCAGTCCGGCCGGTGCAGCTCTCACGTAGCCTTAGAATAGGACCGACGTGCGAGGGTACCCCAGTGTGTCCGGCCGATGGAAACGGCGGTTCTCGGAAGGGCTCATGCGAGGGAAGGCTACCATGATCCAGTGTACGAAACGAGACGACGCGCAGCCGATCTGTCCGCACTGCTCGACCCCGCTGCGCGAGGTGCTCTACCAGCAGCTTTCAGGTGCGATCGGCAAGCGGTTTCTCTACTTCTGCGGTGCGTGCCGCAAGGTCCTCGGCGTGACCCAGCGGAAGGGATTCTGGATGGGCTGAGCACGGGCGCGGACCCGGCAGCCGACGCCGGTCCGCCGGAGAGCCCCCCGGCTCAGTCTGCGTCGATGTCGATCAGGTCGACGACCACGGGGCAGTGGTCCGAAGCGACCCGATAGTCGTGCGGCATGTCCTCAGGGTTCAGCACCGCGCAGTTCACGTCTTCGCAGTACCCGCGGACTCGAGCCACGAGGTCGCGGGGCGCCTCCCGCGTGGCGGTGGCCACCGCGATGTGATCCAGGGTCCCGCCGCGCCCCTGGTAGTACTCGGTGCAGCTCGGCTCGCTCTCCAGCCTGCGAAGACCGAGCGCTCCGAGTTGCCGATCCAGGTTGGCGATCTCTTGCTGCGCCGTGACCGTGGTGATCTCTCCGTCGGCCTCCCGACCCATGGTATTCAGGTCTCCCAGCACGATGACATCCGCGTCGTCGGCCCGCAGCTCAGGGAGTACCACAGCCAGAGAATCCAGGAAACGCAGGCGATTCTGGTAGTCCCGGTCACGGACTCCCGAGTCGGTGTGCATCACGACGACCTCGAAGTCGAGCCCGCCGCGTCGACTCTTCACCCGGGCCGCGAGACCGGGGCGGAGGTCTTCGGTCATCTGCAGCCGCCACAGGGTCCGGACGGAAGAAAGCTCGACGGCGAGGGTGTCGTAGACGTAGCCTACGTACAGGCCCCCGTTTCCACCGCTCTCGGCCAGTGCGTACGAATAGACACGGCCGTGCTCGCCGTCGGACCCCTCTATCCGTGCGTTGAGCCCGGCGAGCAAGGTGGCCAGAGCGGCCTCGTCGCGGATTTCCTGGACCGCGATGAGATCGGCGTCCAGTTCGACCAGGATCTCCGCCACCCGATCGAAGTCCGTCTCGGGCTCCGGGAAATAGCGGATGTTCCAGGTCGCGATCCGAAGCTGAGCGTCCATCGCCGTGGGGACGACGTCCGCTTCCTTGCGAGTGCAGGCCGCCAGGGCGATCAGAAGCAGCGAGGCGGCGAGCGTGGCCCCGCGGTTGCGCCAATGTTTCACGAATCCATCCTGGTCAAATCTCGACAGGGTGAACGGGGACCGTGGCTTGCGCTCATCATAATCGCTCTCGAGCGCTGGCGCCTCGGATGACCGACCCTATATTGTGCGCCGATCGAACCGTGGTTGGGCGCTCCCCCCGCGTCGACCGCGCAAACGAGACGCCGTTCCTCGCCAGCCATCCTCGTCCGCCTCCTGCGGGCGCCGGTTGCGCGCGTCCAACAGCCCTCATGGGGGGAGCATGCAAGCCCAGCTCGATCACCGCGAACTCTACCGTTTGCCCTGGAGTCTTCCGGACAATTCCATCTCGTGGCTCGAGCCGTCGGCAGCCTGCAACCTGGCCTGCTTCGGTTGCTACCGGGAAAACGAGCCGAAGAGCCACAAGTCCCTGGAGCAGGTGG
>NZ_JBZQEK010000126.1:0-21204 GCF_058719085.1 Candidatus Benthicola sp. | reverse complement strand
TCCCCCCGCGACCCCGGCCAGCAGGTCCGTCGCCACCTCGTCCACCAGGACGAACGCGTCGTCACCGGCGGCGGAAGCCACCACGATCGCCTCGCCCCAGTCGTCGGTGCGGTACAGGCCCGCGGTGATCTGCAGGTGGCCGCCGGACTCGACCACGTCGCCGAGCACGAACAGCCCGGCCCCGAGGCGCTGCGCCATGGCCGCCGCCCGCTCGGGGTCCTCCGTCGGCCCCCCTTCCCTCGCGATGTGGCTGAGGAGCGCCCGGGAATCCACGCTCCGTAGATCACCGGCGCCGTCGAGCTTGATCCCGAGGAGGCTCACCATCCCCTCGCCCAGGTGATCGTAGTCCGGGCTGCCTCGCACCGAGAACGGGAGCACCGCGATCGCCGACGGAGACACCTCGAGAGCGAGGTCACGGCCCGCGCCGGGGCCGGAGGGTTCCCGGGTGAGGAGCCAGGCGGTGACCACCACGCCCCAGACGGCGAACAGGCCGACGCCGGCGAGGAGCACGTTGCGCCAGGTGAAGAGGCGGCGCACGGCCGGGTCGCCGGGCGCGGGCTCCGCTTCCTGCCCGGATCGCTGGCCGCGCTTCTGGAGCCAGGCCGTGGCGAGGACGACCGGAAAGCCGACGATGAGCAGACCCAGCGCCATCGCCGCGAACCGACCGGGCAGGTCGAACGCGTCCGCCAGAACGTCGACCACCTGCAGGGCGACCCACGCCCCGGCGGCGTACAGACCCGCCACCTGCCACAGGGAACGATCCCGCATCCCCTGAATCCATCGGTCGATGAACGTCATCAAGAGCCCTCGGACGGGGTGATCCGCCAAGATGGGGCCTTCACCTCGGCCAGATCAATCGGGCGACGCCGCTTCAATCGGATCCGGGCGGCTCGAGAAGAAACCACATGAACTCGTGCGGCCCGAGCGTGATGAAGTAGGGGAGCTCCCCGATGCGGGGAAACTCGGTGTGCCCCATCATCTCGAGCGGCGTCCAGCCGGAGAACTCCCGCAGATCGAGCTCCGAGGGCTGTGCGAACCGGGACAGGTTCGCGACGGCGAGGATCACCTCCTCCTCGTAACGACGCAGGTAGACCAGCACCTTCTGGTTGCTCGAGTGGAGGAACTCCAGCGACCCGCGGCCGAAGGCCCTGTACTGCCGGCGCAGGGTGATCAGCCGCCGCATGAACTGGAGGAGCGACGACGGATTCCGCTGCTGCGCTTCGACGTTGATCGCCTGGTATCCGTACACCGGGTCCATGACGGGCGGAAGATAGAGCCTCGCCGGATCGGCCTTCGAGAAGCCTCCGTTCCGATCCGCCGTCCACTGCATCGGGGTGCGCACCGCGTCCCGATCGCCGAGATAGATGTTGTCTCCCATCCCGATCTCGTCCCCGTAGTAGATCACCGGCGTGCCGGGAAAGGAGAACAGGAGGCTGTTCATCAGCTCGATGCGCCGGCGGCTGTTGTCGAGCAGGGGCGCCAGGCGGCGGCGGATCCCGACGTTCACCCGCATCCGGGGATCGGCCGCGTATTCGCGGTACATGTAGTCCCTCTCCTCGTCCGTCACCATCTCGAGCGTGAGCTCATCGTGGTTCCGCAGGAAGAGCGCCCACTGGCACTCCTCGGGGATGGGCGGCGTGCGGGAGAGGATGTCGACGACCGGGGCCCGGTCTTCCTGCCGGATGGCCATGTACATCCTGGGCATCACCGGGAAGTGAAAGGCCATGTGGCACTCGTCTCCGTCGCCGAAGTAGGCGCGCACGTCGTCGGGCCACTGGTTGGCCTCGGCGAGCAGCATCCGGTTCTCGTAGTGCTCGTCCACCGTGGCTCGCAGTTTCCGGATCACCTCGTGGGTTTCGGGAAGGTTCTCGCAGTTCGTGCCCTCCCGCTCGATCAGGTACGGAACGGCGTCGAGCCGCAGCCCGTCCACCCCGAGGTCGAGCCAGAAGCGGAGGACTTGCTGCACGGCCTTTAGGACCTTCGGATTGTCGAAATTCAGATCGGGTTGATGGTGGAAGAACCGGTGCCAGTAGTACGCGTTCGCGACCGGGTCCCACGTCCAGTTCGAGGTCTCGGTGTCGGTGAAGATGATCCGGGCGTCCGGGTAGCGCGCGTCGGTGTCGCTCCACACGTAGAAGTCTCGCTCCGGGGTGCCAGCCTCGGCGCGCCTCGCCGCCTGGAACCAGGGGTGTTGATCCGAGGTGTGATTGATCACCAGCTCCGTGATGACCTTCAGGCCCCGGCGATGCGCCTCGCGGATGAGGAGCTTGAAATCACCGAGCGTCCCGTAATCGGGGTGCACTCCGCAGTAGTCCGAGATGTCGTAGCCGTCATCTCTCTGCGGCGAGGGGTAGAACGGCAGAAGCCACAGCGCCGTCACGCCCAGGTCCTGCACGTAATCCAGCCTGTCGATCAGGCCCCGGAAGTCCCCCCGTCCGTCACCGGTATGGTCGAAGAACGCCTTGACGTGCACTTCGTAGATGATGGCGTCCTTGTACCACTGGTCGTAGGCGCTCACGGCCACTCCTGGCCGTGGCAGCTGTAACATCCCGGCTCTCCGTTGTCGCCGCCCCGGAGGTCGGCCCCGTGGCACGCCGTGCAGTTCGTCTCCGGATCGTTCAGGCCGGCCAGGTGCCGGACGCCATCCTGGGAGATCGTGTGACTGGCGGGAGCGTTCGACGGACCGGTCGGATCGTCGTCATCGTCGTCGCAGCCCAGCGGAAGAAGCGCGAAGGCCGCCAACAGCAGCCCGAGGCCGATTCTGCGCCTGCCGTTCGACTTCAAGGTCCCTCCTCCGTTCGCCGCCATCCTGTCCGCACGCCCTTTCGAGGCGGATCGAAGGTCCCAAGATGACACGAACGCCGCCGGGGGATCAAACCCCGACGACGTTTCGGTGATCGGCCGCCCGCCCGACTCGTATCCGGGCGGGACGAAGCACCGTCAACTGACCGCCTGCCTGTCCAGCTCTTCGAACCAGGCGTCGACTTCCTTCTCGATCGCCTCGCGGCCCTTCCCGTAGAGCTCCTGCAGCCGGCCCACGAGAATCTCCCGGTCACCCTTGATCCGGTCCAGATCGTCATCGGTCAGCTCGCCCCACCGGCGGCGGGCCTCACCCTTGAACTGCTTCCAGTGTCCCTTCACTTCCTGCCAATTCATGTAATGCGGGTCCTTTCCCTGGTTCGGCGGGCGTGCCCCCGCGCCTTGCGGGGGGCAGGCCTGCCGGATTCGTAAAATGATCACTCCGAATGAGTTGCGCGTCGCATCAGGCTGAAGTCGTGGCCGGCTGCCGCTCCGACTCCGGTTTCTCGCCGGACCCAGTCCAGGCGAATTCGGCGATCTGCTCGTCGAGCGGCGTGTCCATGATGTGATTCGTGTAGTTGCTCAGCGTCTTCATGGCCACGCCCAGCACGACCTCGAGCACCTGCGGCCGCTCGAACCCGGCCTCCAGGAACTCGTCGATGTGCTCATCGGTCGGATGACCGCGTCGCTCCACGATGCGGTGCGTGAACAGCCGCAACGCTTCCAGCCGGTCCTCCGAGAGCGGCTCGGCGCTCCTGACCCGCTCGATCTCGTCCGTCGGGAAGCCCGCCTCGGCGAGCTCCGTCGAATGAGCGGCCATGCAGTACTCGCACTCGTTCGCCCGGCTCGCGGCGAGCAGCACGATGTTGCGCTGAAGTGGCGTCAGTTCTGTATTCCTGAACCGTTTATCCAGGCTCAGATAGGCGTCGAGCACGGCCGGTGCGTCGGCCAGCCCGCCGAGGAGATTCGGCACGTACCCCAGATCTTCCTCGACCTTCTCGAGCATCGGGGCCGCCTTTTCGGGTGCGCTGTCCGTCGTATGGATCACGAAGCGATGCATAGAACTCCTTCTTCGGAAATGAATGGCTCCGCCTCCCCCTCGGGGCTATCCGGGGAGAGGTGTCGCGTTTTATAACGTATTTTCTTATAAACACTTAGACAAAAAATGTTCCGGGACCGCCGCGGCCGGCGACCCCGGAACGGGGAGTGGGTGCGGGCTCGGGGTCTTCCGGGCGGTTCGCTACTTCTTCACGAACTCCGCCACGACCGGCTCGTCGCCCGAGTAGTCGTAGAAGCCCCGGCCCGTCTTCCGTCCGTGGTATCCCGCCAGGTACATCCGCTTCAGCAGGGGCGGGGGAGCGAACCGCTTCTCCCGGTACTCCTCGAACATGATCTCGGCAATGTAGTACAGGGTGTCGAGCCCGACGAAGTCGCCGAGCACGAAGGGACCCATCGGGTAGCCGCAACCCAGCTTCATGCCGGTGTCGATGTCCTCGATCGAGCCGATTCCCTCCTCGTACGCCCGGATCGCGTCGAGCATGTAGGGTACGAGGAGGCGGTTCACCACGAAGCCGGAGTTGTCCCGACAGGCGATCGGAACTTTCCCCAGCGAGCGGGCGAAGGCGAAGGCGCGCTCGAACGTCCGATCGGAGGTAGCGCCGGTCCGGACGACCTCGACCAGCTTCATCACCGGAACCGGATTGAAGAAGTGGAGGCCGACGAACCGGTCGGGCCGGCTGGTGGATGCCGCCATCTCGGTCACCGTCAGGCTGGAGGTGTTGGAGGCGAACAGCGTGTGCTCCGGACACTGGCGGTCCAACGCCCCGTACAGGTCCTTCTTCACCTCGATGTCCTCGACGATCGCCTCGACGATGATGTCGCAGTCGGCCAGCTCCTCGAGGGTCACGGTTCCGCTGAGGCGGCCGAGGGTCGCGTCCCGGTCCCCGGCTTCCATCTTGCCCTTGTCGACGGCGCGATCGAGCTGCTTACGGATGGCGCCCAGCCCGGCCTGCAGGAGATCGTCGTTCACCTCCCGCACCACCGTCTCATAGCCCGACGCGGCGCTCACCTGGGCGATGCCCCGGCCCATCAGTCCACATCCGACGACGCCCACCTTCTTTATGTCGCTCACACTTCGCTCCTTGGCTTTCGTTCGTTTTCGTTCGACGTCGTTCCCCGTCGTCGGCTTCTGGCTTTCGGCTCAGTCCAGCAGATCGCTGATCCGCTCCCTCAGGGTCGGACGATCGGTGGCAAAGCCGGTGTCTCGCTCGAGCCGGTCGAGCAGCCCCTGCACCGCCAGTTCGATCCGCTCGCGGCGCTTCGCCAGGGTCTTCACCGTACCGAGGGTGCCCACCGCGGCCACGCCCGCCGTCACCGACGGTATCACGATCGCCGCCGAGGCGCCTTCTCCGAGCACGGCACCGAGCGCGGAGCCGAGTCCGAACACTCCGAGAGACCCGTACCACGCGGCGGCGTGACCGGCCCGCGCATTGGACAGATCCGCGACCACGCTGATCAGCGTCCGACCCTCCTCCAGCTCTTGGGTCTGGATCGTCAGCGTCTTCGCCCTTGCCAGCTGGTAGCCCCGTCCGCTGAAGTCGAGGCCGCGTTGCAGCTGGCTCATGAGATCGGAGGCGGGCTCCCACACCTGCTGCCCGGGGCGGTCGCGCACGCATCGCAGGCTTTCCCGGTCACTCAGATACTTCCGGAGCTTCTCGAGCACCTCCTCGGGATCGCCCGGGACCACCCGGCTCTCGAGCACCGCCGCCGCGCCCCACACCCGGGTCGCCAGCGACCGGTCCTCGGGACGGGACGGGGCGAGGGCGTCGGCCCGCACCTCGGCCAGCGCCTGTCGGACGTAACGGCCCTCCAGTCCGACCTCTTCCGCGATGCGCTGCACCTCGGCGGTGTCCAGCGTATCGTAGGTCTCCCCTCGGCCGAACTGGAGCTCGGCTGCCCGGTGGATCACCCGTTCGAGCTGCTGGCGCGTGACCTCGCCCGGTACCGGCAGCCGCTCGTCGGACCGTTCCTCGGTCACGCCGGCCGGCCGCTCCGCGGTCGCTCGGAGAGGGCCCTTCGTTCACTCATCGTCCGAATCCCGCTCCACGCGAAGGGGCTCGGCCTCGGAGGACTCGACGAGCTCCTGCACCTTCCCCTCCTCCAGGAGGCCCGCTTGTTCGATCGCCTCCGCGATCCGGGACGGCATGCTGAGGCCGGTGGCCTCGTCCGCCGCCTTCCGCGCCCTCGCCTCGAGCTCCGCGATCTCCTCCCGCTCGGCCGCCGTGAGCTCCTTCCGCTCCTCGAACAGCTTCTGGAAGGGAGAGAACAGGTCCACCGGCAGCGGGAACAGGGTGGTCGAGTTGTTCTCGGCCGCGATCTCGGAAGCCGTCTGCAGGAAGCGAAGCTGGAGCGAGGCCGGCTGCAGGCTGAGGAGCTTCGCCGCGTCCTTGAGGCGGGAGGCCGCCTGGAGCTCGCCCTCGGCGTTGATGACCTTGGCCCGCCGCTCGCGCTCGGCCTCGGCCTGACGGGCCATGGCCCGCTTCATCTCCTGGGGCAGGTCGACGTCCTTCACCTCCACGCCGGTGACGTCGATTCCCCACACGTCGGTTCCCTCGTCGATGATCCGCTGCAGGATGTGGTTGAACTTCTCGCGCTCGGCCAGCAGCTCGTCGAGCTCCGCCTGCCCGATCACCGACCGCAGGGTCGTCTGGGCGAGCTGCGAGGTGGCGAACAGGTAGTCCTCGATCTCGAGGACGGCCCGGGACGGATCGCGCACCTTGAAGTAGAGCACCGCGTTGACCTTCACCGACACGTTGTCGCGGGTGATCACGTCCTGCGGCGGGATGTCCATGGCGATGATCCGCAGCCCCACCCGGACCATGCGCTCGATCCCGAACGGCACCAGGAAGATCAACCCGGGCCCGCGAATCGGCCGGACCCGACCGAGTCGGAACACGACGGCGCGCTCGTACTCGCGGAGGATACGGAGACTGGTAGAGAGGGCCGCTGCGCCCCCGATGGCGATCAGAGCGAGTATGACGTCCATGGGAGCCTCCATGGTCCCGGGGATCGGATGTGCGGGGACGGGACCCCGGCCGGTCGGCCGGCGTCCGTCCGGGGTAACATACACCCGCCGCGGAGGATGTGCCCGCCGCATCCGCGACGGTCCGACAGGTCGAGGGAAGGTGGCCGGTTACGCGGTCCCTTCGACCCGGACGATGACCGCGATGCCCTGCCCGCCGCCGATGCACGCCGAACCGAGGCCGAGGCCGCCGCCGCGCCGCCCGAGCTCGTGGAGCAGGTGCGTGGTGATCCGGGCACCAGTGGCCCCGAGCGGGTGCGTGAGGGCGATCGCGCCCCCGTTCACGTTCACCCGCTCCCGGTCGAGACCCAGCTCCCTCTCGACCGCCACGTACTGCGGGGCAAACGCCTCGTTGACCTCGATCACGTCCATGTCGTCGAGGGTGAGGCCGGCCCGCTCCAGCGCTTTGCGCGCTGCCGGGGCAGGCCCGATGCCCATGATCCGGGGCGGTACGCCGGCCACGCCCCATGACACCAGGGTCCCCATCGGGACGAGGCCGTGCGCGGCGGCGAACTCCGAATCGGCGATCACCAGGGCGGCAGCGCCGTCTCCGATCCCGCTGGCGTTGCCCGCGGTGACGAGCCCGTCCTTCTTGAAGTAGGGACGGAGGGAGGAGAGCCCCTCCATCGTGGTGTCGGCCCGGATGTGCTCGTCCGCCCGGAACTCCAATTCCTTGCCGCGCTTGACGAGCGTCACCGGAACGACTTCCCGGTCGAACTTCCCCTCCTCCCACGCCGCCGCCGCCCGCTGCTGGCTGCGGAGGGCGTAGCGGTCCACCTCCTCGCGGCTGATCTCGTACTCGTCGGCGAGGTTCTCGGCCGTCTGCGCCATCGAGAAGCCACAGTAGGTATCGGTGAGCGCCTCCCACAGGGAGTCCTCGAACGGGACGGCCGGGCCCAGCCTGAGGCCCCACCGGGCCCCCCGCACGACGTGGGGGGCCTGGCTCATCGATTCCGTTCCACCGGTCAGGCACACGCGTGAACCGCCGTACAGGATGTCCTCCGCCCCGTCGATCACGGCCTGGAAGCCCGAGCCGCACAGGCGGTTGAGCGTCATCGCCGGCACTTCGATCGGCAGGCCCGCGTTGAGGCCGACGTGGCGGGCGAGGTAGACGGCGTCGGCCGAGGTCTGGATCACGTTTCCGAAGAACACCTGCCCGTATTCCGAACCGTCGATCCCGGCCCGTTCGACGGCCGCGCGGGCGGCCACCACGCCGAGCTCGGTGGCGGAATGATCTTTCAGGCTTCCGCCGAAGGTCCCGAACGGCGTGCGGGTCGCGGCGAGGAACACTACCTGTCTGTCCGATGTCATCGTCTCTCTGCTCTCCGTTGTGGCTGTCCGTGTTCGCGGTCTAGCGACATCTCATGCGCGGTCGAGGCCTTCCCGGACACGCGAGGCGATCCAGGCGCCGACCTCGCCGGTGCGACTCGAGCCCCCGATGTCCGGCGTTCGGAGACCGCGGTGAAGCGCGGCGTCCACCGCCTCCTCCACCCGTTCCGCCGCCTCGGCGGCGCCGTGATCTCTCAGGAGCAGCGCTACGCTGAGGATGGCCGCCATCGGGTTCGCCGTACCGGACCCCGCGATGTCCGGGGCGCTCCCGTGCACCGGCTCGTACAGGGCATGGCGTCCCGGGTTCAGGTTCGCCGACGGCGCCAGCCCCATGCCACCCACCAGCTCGGCCGCCAGGTCCGACAGGATGTCGCCGAGGAGGTTCGAGGTCACGATCACGTCGAAGCGCTCGGGGCTTCGCACCAGGAGCATGGCGAGGGCGTCCACGTACTGCATCTCCGGCTCGATGTCCGGATAACGGGCCGCCACCTCGGTGAATACGCGGCGCCACAGCCCGAACACGTGCGGGACGGCGTTCGCCTTGTCGCCGAGCGTGACTCGCCTCCGGCCCGTCGCCCGGGCGTGCTCGAAGGCGGCGGTGACGATCCGCTCGACGCCGCGCCGGGTGGCGATGGCTTCGCTGACGGCCCGCTCGTCGTCCTGCCCCTCGGACACGACGTGGCCGGCCCCCGTGTACAGCCCCTCCGTGTTTTCCCGGAAGATCGCGAAGTCGATCGGATGGTCATCCGATCGTCGAAGTGGGGACAGCTCGGGCAGCCGGAGCCGCGCCGGGCGGAAGTTGATGTAGAGGTCGAGCCGGAAGCGCAGCCCGAGGAGGATGTCGCGTGCGTGACGTCCGTCGGGCACGCGCGTGTCGCCCATGGCCCCGAGCAGGATGGCATCGAACCCGTCCCGCAGCCGTTCGAACGTCGCGTCCGAGAGCGTTTCACCGGTGGCCAGGTAGTGCTCGGCCCCGTGCGGAAACGACTCGGTCCGCAGCTCCACGAGGCCGGCGGCGGCGCAGGCGTCGAGCACGCGCTCCGCCTCGCGCAGCACCTCGGGGCCGACGCCGTCGCCGGGGATCAGGGCGACCCGGATCACGGGAGGTTCATCCGATCAGCGTATCCTCGGAGATGAAGAAGGCCGGCGACCTCGAAAGGCGCCGGCCTCCAGGCACGGCGAACCGACGATCGTGCCGGTTCGCTCAGTGGCTCAGGGTCCAGACGTACGCCGCCACGGCGCGCACCTGGTCGTCCGTGATCGCGGTGCCACCCTTCGGGGGCATCGGGACACCGGAGCTGGACTCCTGCGCCGACACGCCATTCAGGATGTTCTGGACGATCGACTCGTACGAGCCATCGATGTGAAGCCACTCGTCGTCCGTGAGGTTGGCCCCGAGATTCGGGATCCCCTCGGCGTTCGGCCCATGGCACGACATGCAGATGCCGGCACCGCTGTAGATCTGCTTGCCCTCCGCGACCATCTCCTGCGTCACGCCCTCGGGCAGCTCCTGCGGCATGGCCGCCTCTTCCGCCATCCCCGCGTCGGCTTCCGCCTCGGGGGCAGCCGTCATCTGCGCCTGCTCCGGCGCCGCGTCGGCCTCGTCGCCGCCGTTCGCGCTCGCATCACCGCTGCAGGCGGACAGGCTCACGGCCACGAAGGCCGCCATCATGATTCCCCAGATCCTCTTTTCCATACCGTATAGCTCCTGTGCAACTCGTGTCTCAACCGTTCGGCGGCGCGTATGCCCGCGCCTCCGCTCATGCGTTCATTGCGCTATCATCTTACCGCACAGCGCGCAGTAACTCCACCCCCGCTCCACTTCCTCCCCGCACGACGGACACGGCCAGCGCTCCTGGTCGGCGCCGCAATGCGGACAGTATCGGAGCCCCGATCGATCCGGGAGCGGCTCCCGGCAGCTGCGGCATGGCGTTCCGTTACCTGCGGACTTCGTAATGGACGCCGTCGATCGGTTACGTCCGAGCGCGTCGGCGGACTCGTCCTGCGGCACCAGCATCGGGTCGTCGAGACCCGGGATGAAGTCTCTCCGCTCGCGCCCCGTCTCGAGCTCGGCGAGCGGCGGGCCGGTCTCCACGACCGGCTCCTCGCCGGCCCCGTTCCCGGGGTCCGCGCCCGTCTCTATGGGCACCGGATCGGCGGCGGCTCCCCCCGAGCGAAGCCTCACCTCGGAGGCGGCAAAGCGCTGCAGCATCGCCAGCCCCGGTTCGGGCGATCGAAGCTCTCTCGATACCGCTTCCACCAGGGCCGCCTCCGGGACCTCGAGGCTCTGTCCGTCCACGAAGAGCCGGAGGAGACCCACGTCGTACTCCGCCTTGGTGGCGAAGTCGAGCCGGTCCCGGCACAGCGGATACGGCAGCAACCGACGGTGCAGCTCGGCCACGGAGATCGGAATGCCCGCCGGCATCCCCTCCTCCGTCAGCCGTCTCTCGAGCAGCGCCCGCATGTCATCCATCATCGTCATCGTCCTGCTCCTCTCCACGCATCCCCTCCGCCCCGGCTACCGATCGATGTGCAGCACACCGGCCCGCGCAGACGCCTTGAGAAATGCCTCCGGATCGTCGTCCGGGATCTCGATGCCCGTCATGTCCCGGATCCGCCGGGCCGTGTCCCGCATGAACTCCTCGACCGACTGCCCGGGATCGGCGGAGCTCTCGCACATCGCCCGGACGATCCCCGTCCAGTCCATGCGCTGTACCACCGGAGCGGCGTCCGGATCCCCGCTGAACAGGTCGAGCTGATCGCGGGTGGCGATGGCAGCCGCCTGGAGGCCCGCCGCCTCCATCTCCACCTCGAGCAGGATGCGCTCCTCGGGCGTCGGATCCACGAAAAGCTGATCGAGCCGCTCGAGGTACGGGTCCAGTTCTCTCGCCCCCTCGCTCATCTCCCGGTACGCCCGGGTGAGCTCCACCAGCCTCCACACGCTCACCGGGTCCCACAGGTGATCGACCGGGATCCGGCCCAGGTGATCGAGCGCCTTCTCGGGTTCGCCGCCCTCGTAGAACAGGTTGGCGAGCAGCGAACGGGCGTCGTGGTTGCCGGGATCGAGGTCGAGACATCGCTCCAGCCACTGTTTCGCCTGGACCCCGTCCCCGCGACGGTGCAGCGTATACGCGAGGTCGGCGGCCGCGTCCGCACTCTCGGCGTCCGCCGTCACCGCGCGTCGGAAGAAGCGCTCGGCGTGTTCCCAAAGCCCCTCGCGGAACAGGGCCCGACCCACCGAAAGCATGAGGTCGAGGTCCGCCCCGAATCCGAGGTCCAGGACCCGCTCGAAGCATCCGAACCCGCGTGCTCGCTCGCCCAGCTTGAGGTGGCTTTCGCCCAGCCCCACCAGGGCGTCCTCGTGGTCGGGTTCACGCGCCAGAGCGTCGCCGAAGGCCCGCCGGGCCATCACGTAGTCCTCGCGCGCGAGCTGCGTGTACCCGAGCGACACCATCAGCTCGACGGAGTCCGGGAAGAGCGTGGCTCCCCGCCGCAGCGTCTCGAGCGCTCCGTCGTAGTCGCCGGCCTCGTACAGCCGCTGCGCCCGCCGATCGAACTCCTCGGCACTCCAGAACCGGGAATCTCCCATGCGTTCCTTACTCTCTCTCGAAGAGGTAAGCGCTGTCCATCAGACGATTTCCGTTCCCGTCGTTCACCGCGTGCTGCCTTCCGGACCAGATGGCGGCGGCCCCCGTCTCGCCGCGCTTGTTGATGGCATAGTAGTTCACGTTGAATTTGGGCCGCCCCGTCTCATCGAGCAGGCGGCTCTCCACGGTCCAGTCCACGATGCGCCGGAGAGCCGTCAGGCAGGCGTCTTCCGGGTGCGCTCCCCGCCGCATCTCCTCGACGATCAGGTGGGCCCCGACCGTCTTGATCACCGCTTCCCCGCGACCCGTCGATCCGGCCGCCCCGACATCGTTGTCGCAGTAGCACCCGCACCCGGGCAGCGGGCTGTCGCCGACGCGTCCCGGCACCTTGAAGAACAGTCCGCTCGTCGTGGTGACGGCCGACAGGTCGCCCGCAGCGTCCACCGCCGAACAGTGGATCGTCCCCATCGGCCGGACCCCGTCGTACGAGTCGAGCCGTCCGACCTCTTCCTCGTCGGCCCGCTCGGGACCTCCGGGGTTCGAGAAGCCGCGGACCGCCTCGCCGCTCTCCGCGGGCGTCAGGTAATCGTCCTCCTCGGAGAGCGCGGCCCGCCATGCCAGCCACTCCTCCCGCGACTCCGGGGTGAGGAGGTCGGTCCGCTCGAACCCCATCTCGGCCGCGAACCGGGCCGCTCCGCGGCCGACCAGGAGCACGTGATCCGTATATCGCATGACGGCCACGGCGACCCGGGACGGGTGCACGTACCCCTCGAGGGCCGCGACGGCTCCGACGCCGCGCGTCGGGCCGTGGTACACCTGGCTGTCCAGTTGCACGACTCCGAGCGCGTTCGGCAGCCCCCCGTACCCGACCGTGCGGTCGTCCGGATCCGCCTCGACCCGGTTCACGCCGCTCACCACGGCCTCGAGCGTACCGGCCCCCGCGCGGATGGCGTCGAGGGCCGTCTCCGTGGCCCGGGCCCCGTTCCCACTCGAGATCGCCGCCGGCTGGACGGCCGCCCCGTCGAGGATCAGCGGGCCGCGCGGCCGCGCCACGGCCTCACGGCCCAGGAGCGCCGGTCCCAGCGCACCGGCGCCCGCCGCGGCCCCCGCTGTGCGGATGAAGCGCCTGCGGCTGAGGCCGCCCGTGCCCTTTCCTCTGCCCTCTCCTCGCCCCGTTTCGCCCATCAACTCTCCTCCGCTCGTGGCTCCGACGCGTCCGCCGCATCCGCCGCGCCGTCCACGGCTTTCCTCTCCGCTCCCCCGGGCGCCGGCATACGAAGCTCGAGCCCGGTGACGCGCTGCTCGGACGTCTCCTTGACCTCCAGCACCGCGGACCCGAGCGGCACCGTGACCCCGACGTCCGGAATGCGGCCCAGCGTGCCCATCACGTAGCCCGCCACCGTGTCGTACTCTTCGACACCCTCCACCTCGCCGAGCCCGAAGTGCTCGAGCAGGTCCGCGAGGTCGGCGCCTCCGTCCACCCGGGCCCGGTCTCGGCTCAGCATCACGATGTCCTCTTCGGCGATGTCGTGCTCGTCGAAGATGTCGCCCACGATCTCCTCGACGAGGTCCTCGAGGGTCACCAGGCCGTCGGTACCCCCGAACTCATCCACCACCAGCGCGATGTGCAGCTTCTGGTCCCGGAACTCGGCCATCAGGTCGTCGACCGGCTTCGAGTCCGGCACGAAGAACGGCTCCCGCATCACGGCGGTCAGCGAGAAGTCGCCCCCGTCGGGCGTGCCGCGCATCCAGCCGAGAAGGTCCTTGATGAGGACGATGCCGGTGACGTCGTCGATGGATTCGCGGTACACCGGGAATCGCGAGAAGCCGGATTCCGCCGCCGTGTCGAGCACCTCGTCCAGGGTGGCCGTCTCCGGGAAGCCCACGATGTCCAGACGCGGCGTCATCACCTCCCGGGCCACCGTCCGCGTGAGCTCGAAGACGCCGTGGATCATCTCCTCCTCGTCCTCCTCGACCACGCCCTCCGCCCGGCTGTGCCGGAGCAGGGCCTCGATCTCCGCCGGCCCGTGCACCTGACCGAATCCGCGCGGCATGTCTCCACCGGCCCGGTTGACGATCGGCTCCGCCACCGCGTTCAGGAGCCACAGCAGCGGCGACGCGACCAGGTCGAAGGCGTTGAGCGGCTTCGCCGTCCACCGGGCGACGCGGCGGGCGCGCTCCAGCGCGATGGCCCTCGGGATGAGCTCTCCCAGCACGAGGTAGAGCACCGCGACCGCGAGGATCGCCAACACCACCCCGACGGCGTGCCCGACCCCGGCCGGCAGGGCGACACCGGCCGCAGCGAACCCGCGGTCCATCCGCGGCGCGAGCCACGCGGTGCCCAACCAGCCGAGGGCGATCACGCTGAGCGTGGCCCCCAGGCGGGCCCCCGAGATCGGGCGCTCGAGGGATTGTCTCGCGCGCCGAACCGCGGGCGGCGGGCGCGGAGGCTCTTCGCCGCCTTCCTGATGTGGCAGGTGTCGGGACGCCACGAGGGCGAACTCGGCGGCCACGAAGAAGGCGCTGGCAGCCAGAAGGCCGACGAGCACGACGATCGTGGCGACGGTCGAACCGTCCATCAGGTGGAGAGTACCGGGGAGAGACACCCGTTCCGGGGAGCCCCGAATCGGCCTCCCGGCAACGAGTCCAGTCGCGCTCGCGCCTGCGCGCGGCCGACTTCCGCCGTTCTCTGAAGCGGCAGGTTCAGGTGACGCCGACCTCGTCTTTCCTCAGTCGGTGGTCGAAGGGCTCTTCCCTTCGGACGAACCGAACGGGATCGCCGGCTGACAGTATCTATGCCCGATGGCCTCGAGCTGGACGACTTCGGCGTCCGACAGGGCCGGGTAGCGCTCCCGCAGGTACTCGACCGTGTCCGACATCCACTCCTTGCGCTCCGAGTCCTCGGCCTCGAGCACACCACAACGCTGAATATGACTGAAAAGCTCATCACGAGCCTGGTCCATCAGGGTCTGCTTCTGTCCCTTCTTCGACAAGGATCCTCCTCGCAGATGCAATCCGTCCCGGCGTCGCCGGCTCTCGCGTGGAGCCGCCCGACCACCGGGCCTCACGTGCCCAAATATACCCGCGGCCGGATGGAGCCGCAAAGCGCCCCCGGAAGCCCCGGATACCCCCGGTTTGTCGGGCGATCCCGGGAATCAGCGTCCGGCTTCCTCCACGATCGCCCAGGCGAGCAGCGGCACCATGATCTCGTGATGGCCGGTGATGGCGTATCCCCGACCTCCGCCGGTCCGCGTGGGGCGCTCCACCACGTTCACCCGCGGCCGATACTGGCGGATCATGTCGAAGTCCGCCGTGAGGAATCGCCGCGGCGCCCCGTCGTGCCGGTTGCGACAGATCGTGAGGGCCTTCAGGAACACCTCCGGGAGGATCACCGCCGAGCCCACGTTGAGCACCGCTCCGCCGTCATCGAGTCCCGGGAGGGTGCGGACGAGGGACAGGAAGTCGGCGTAGGAGGCGGCTCCGATGGCCGAGCCGTCCGCCTCGGGGTGCTGGTGGATGATGTCCGCCCCCATGGCCACGTGCACCGAGACGGGAACGCCGAGGCGGCGGCAGGCCAGGAGCAGTGACAGCTCCGGGTGGCGGTTGTCGGTCCGGGCCTCGAGATCTGCGGCCAGCGCCGCCCCCAGGCCGAGACCCTCGTCCCGTCCCCGCACGATGGCGAGGTTCATGTCGCGACCGGTCTCGAGCGCCATGCCGAACGTCCCGTCCGACAGCCCCGCCTCGACGTCCTCGGAGGTACCTCCCCACCGGCACGTCTCGTAGTCGTGGATCACCGTCGCCCCGTTCACCGCCAGGTGGGTGACGGCGCCCCGCTCCATCAGGTCGATCAGGACCCGGGACAGCCCCGTCTTCACCACGTGCCCGCCCAGCATCCATACGATGGCGCGCTCCTCGCGCATCGCCGACGCCACGCCGCGGGCCACCGCACGGAGGGAATCGGAGGCGAGGATGTGCGGGAGGGAGGCGTAGAAATCGGCGAACGAGGTGCCGGCTTCGCCCGGTGGGACGGCGAAGTCTCCCGAGGACACCTTGTTCGGGCGCTCGCTCACCGGGATCCGTCGCACTCCATCTCTCGGATCGGACCGCTCGCTCACGGCGCCTCCCCGACGCCCGCCGCCCGGTCCTCACCGGAGACATCGTCCGCGGCCTCGACCGGGATCAGCTCTCCTTCTCCCGGCTCGTAGCGGGTCAGGTAGAGATTTCCGGACCCGACCGCCATGCCCACCTTGAGGCGCACGATGGCCCGGCGGTCGTCATCCGTCAGATACAGCTCCGCCTCCCCCTCGTCACCGAACGCGCCCCCGGTCTGGATGATCGGACGGACCACGATCGTCTGGAACGTGCCTGCCGGCACCCGGATCTCCTCGCGTCTCAAGACCTCGATGACCACCGGGTTGCCCTTCTCCTTGAAGTAGCGCTCGAAGGCGTACCGCTCGCCGACCTCGAGAGGAAGGAGACGGGCGAAGTACAGGAAGGAGATGTCGTCGAGCGCCCCCTCGAAGATCTCGACTGCGGTCTCGCCGTCGCGCGCCGTCCATTCGTCGTCGACCAGGTCGTAGCGGTCGTACGTCATCCCGTCCAGATCGAACAGGTAGCGCGTGTTGCGTTTGTAGCTCCCCTCGCTCAGATGCTGCTCGAACCGGACCGACCCGAACGGGCGCGGCTGGATCCACGACACCTGCCGGTCATCGACCCGGTAGAACGGGGGTCCACCCCACACCTCCATCGCCACCCGGTACGCCTGACGACCCTCCATCGTGTCGATCCCCTCGACCTCCAGAGAGCCCTCCCCGAGCCGCACCCGGCCCCAGCTGACCGAGAACTCCATTCGCTCTCCGACCGGAAAGCGCCACGCTTCCAGCGGGCCATCGTCGGAAGCGGCGGGCTGCCCCACCGCCGGGACGACCAGACAAACCACAAGGACCGGCGAAACGAGAAGCAGCCGGAGGAACTCTCCGAGCTTCATGCCTTGCCCTCGGCGGGCCGCCGCTTGAGCCTCGGATCCCGCGAGGCGCGGACGAGCCCCCACAGAGTGGACAGGGCGCGGAAGCGGCTGCGGCGATAGCGCCTCGAGTAGTCGGTGGAGATGTCCACCTGGGTGGCCTTCCGCAGATGTGGAGTGACGGCCGCGAGCAGCTCGACGCTGCTCGCCCAGCCCTCGTGCCGCAGAAGGGGCGTTCCCTCCGGTAGCCCCGCGAGGGCCCGCTTCAGGACTATCAGCCGGTACAGCCGGAACCCGCAGAACGGGTCTTCCACCTCGTCGGATAGCGCCCCGGGCTTCACGATCATCGAGGCCCCGAGACGCGCCAGGCGGACGGTGCGCGGGGCGTCGAACACATCGACCGGGTTGCCGGCCACCAGGTCCGCGCCGCCCTGGAAGCGACGCAGCATCTCGGGGATCATCTCCGGCCCATCGGTGAAATCGGCCTGCATGACCAGCACCGCGTCCCGCTTCGGGTACCGCGACGCCGAGGCCACTTCCCGAATCAGTCGCTCCAGCGATGCCGCATACCCGCGGCGCTTCTCGTGGCGGAACACGGTGAGGGGAAGCACCCGCTGGTACGGTTCGAGCACGTCCGCCGTGCCGTCGGTGGACGCGTCATCCAGCACGAGGATCCGGAAGTCGCGTCCGAGCTCGGCGAACACCTTCCGGATCTTCCACATGAGCACACCGATCGTGTGCTCTTCGTTGTGCACGGGCAGCGTAATGTAGATCACGCGGCGTGCCGCTCCTTTCGGTATCGTCTCTCCGGGAGACCCTCGGGCCCCGCGGAGGATTCCGTTGCTCGTACCTCGCTATGTACCGGCAGAGTCCGGCGCACGTTCCGGGGGCCGGGTCTTCCACCGCCGATGAAACCAGAAATACTGCTCCGGGTGGGCGCGCACCTGCGCTTCGAGCCGGCTCACCCAGCGCCGGGTCAGCTCCAGCTCGGCCCCCGCGCCCGGCGCCGGCCGCTCCACTTCCTCGAGCACCGCCCCGTAGCCGGAGCTCAACCGGACGACCGCCCCGAAGAATAGCGGCACGTTCTGCGACAGCGCGAGCCGGGCCGGGCCGCGGAAGGTGGACGCCTCGCGCCCCAGGAAGGGCACGAACAGACCGCGGTCTCCGGCGTCCTGGTCGGCCACCAGCGCCACCGTCTTTCCCTCGCGAAGCGCTACGGGAATGCGGGTGCGCGCGTCCTGCATGTAGATCGGCTCGATCCCCGCCGCCTGGCGGGTCCGGATCATCCGGGCGTCGAAGGCGGCGTTCCGCTGCTGCTTCACCACCGCGGCCATGGGGATCCCCGCGGCCCCCAGGTACGCCCCGGCGGCCTCCCAGTTACCGACGTGGCCGGTCACGATGATCGCCCCGCCCCCGCCCGTCACCTCGCGGTGCAGGGCCACCCCCTCGGGTCCGCCCTCCAGCCCGGAAAGCAAAAACCCGCCTCCGGTGCGAGCAATCCGGGCGACGGTGGCGATCTCACGCCCGAAGTGGCGGTAGCAGCCACGGCTCACCGACTCGACCCAGTCCGCGTCGCGGCCGGGGAAGGCCTCGGCCACCTGTCGGCGGACGACGTCACGCCGGGTGCCGAGGAGCCACGCGAGGCTCCCGGCCCCGCGGCCGAGCCCCGACGCCAGCCCTCTCGGCAGGGCCCCGAGAATCCCCTCGGCGGCGCGGGCAGGCAGGTATTCCGTGAGATCGCGAAGGCTCATCGGCCCCGGCACATCCTCGCCACGGATTGATAGGCACGGAGAGTCGCTCGCACCATCTCGGCCGACCCGTGGGCGCGGGCGTAGCGCTGTGCCCGCTCCGCCACGCCCTTCCGGTAGGCTTCGTCCTCGATGAGCTTTCCGATGGCGGCCGCCATGCCCTCGGGATCTCCCCTCCGGACGGGCTCGATACCCTCCCCGCGGAGCCGGCCGTCACCCTCGGCCGTCATGAGCACGGGAACGCCGAGCCACATCGCCTCGAGGCAGCCGGTCGACAGCTCCTCCCGTAGAGACGGCATCACGAACAGGTCGGCGTCGGAGAGCGACGACCGGATGCCCTCCACGAACCCCGGAAGACAGACCCGCCCTTCGAGGTCGAGCCGCTCGATCAGGTTCTCGAGCCGTCGTCGCTCCGGACCCTCCCCGAGGATCACGAATCTCGCCTGTGGGTGCCGGGCGGTCACCAGCGCGGCGGCGCGGAGCAGCGTCCCGTGGTCCCGGTCCGGCCCGAGGGCCGCCAGCGAGGCGATCACGAAGTGCTCGGGCCTCGCTCCGGCCACGTTCCGCAGCCCGCGTGGTCGCTGTTCCTCGAGACCCTCGGGGTCGATCCCTTCCGGCACGACCCGGATCCGGGACCGCTCGACCCCGGCTCGGATGAGGGATTCGCGGGCCGATTCCGACACGGCCAGCACGAGATTCGCCCGCCGCCACTTCCATACCGAACGCACCCTGTCCACGCTACGGCGCGCCGCCACGAGGCCGCTCTGCGACCCCTCGAGCGCCGCCAGGTAGGTGACGAGCCGGAGAGCGTGGGAGTCGTGGGCGTGCACGATCTCCCACCGGCGCCGCGCGTGACGGGCGAGCGTGCGCAGCGCCCGGGGATCGCTACCGACGGACCACGGGAGGGGGACGACCGGCACGCCGAGATCGCGCGCGGCCCGCTCCAGCCGGGAGCGCTCCAGGGTGGCGACTGTCTGCCGGACAAAGGGGACGTCCCGAAGCCCGGCCACCAGCATGCGCACCTGGTCTCGGGTCAGACGCCACTCGTGACCCGACTCGACGTGGAGAACTCGAAGCGGAGGGCGGGTCATGCCGACCCCGGGGGACATGGGTTCCTCATGGGCCGAAAGGTAAGGACATCCGCGGCGAACGAGAAGGGTCGTCGCGCACCGGGGATTCGGATGTCATGTTGCATCGATGCGCGCACGACTGCCCGAATGGATGTCCGGCGACTTCACGCGGCTGCGGGAGGATCGCACCACCGCTTTCGTGCGGAACGACTTCCTGGAGTCCTTCCGGCGTCACCGCCTGCTGGGTTGCGCGCGCGCCCCCCTGCTCACGGTCCCCGGCGCGGGGGAGGCAGACACAACCGGGCGCGAACCGTTGGCGGGAGGGCGCGGAACGGTGCGGACGGTCCCTGCCGGAGCGCTCGGCGAGGCGATCGTGCGACCGTATCGGCGGGGAGGGTTCGTCGAGAGGTTCAACCGCCGACTCTACTTCCTCGGCAACCGTGCGTTCTCCGAGCTCATCGCCACCCAGCGACTGTGGAAGCGCGGGGCCCCGGTGCCGGAGGCGCTGGCCGCCGTACAGTCCCGGGCCGGCATCGGCTACCACGGCTGCTTCGTCACCCGGCGGATCCCGAGGGCCCGACCCGCCGCCCTCGCCCTCGCCCGGACCTCCGGGAACGGGCGGAAGCGGATGCTCGAGTCGATCGGACGGTCGGTCCGGCGGTTCCACGAGGCAGGCGGCGTGCACGCCGACCTCAACGCCTGGAACCTGCTCGTGCAGGAGGAGGCGGATGATCCGGTGTTCGTGATCGACCTGGACCGGGCCTCGGTGCTGGACGGCCCGACCCGCGACCGACGCGCCGTCGCCAACCTGCGGCGCCTGTACCGCTCGTTCGAGAAGCTCGAGCTGTCGGGAGCCCTGGACGACTGGGGATCGCTGGAAGAGGCCTACGCCGCCCCGCCGGAGCCGCCGCCCGCGGCCTGATTCGGCGCCGAGAACTGCAGGTCGCACAGCCGCCGATACAGGCCGTCCGCCGCATACAGCTCGGCGTGCGTCCCCGACTCGACCAGTCGGCCATCCTCGAGGGCGAGGATGCGGTCCGCTCCATTGATGGTGGACAGCCGGTGGGCGATCACGAACACGGTGCGCCCGGCGAGCAGCCGGTCGAGGGCCGCCTGGATGAGCTGCTCGGACTCCGTGTCGAGTGACGAGGTCGCCTCGTCGAGGATGAGGAGCGGCGGATCTCTCAGGATGGCGCGGGCGATCCCGATGCGCTGGCGCTGCCCCCCGGACAGGCGCACGCCCCGGTCGCCGAGAACGGTGTCGAGGCCGTGGGGGAGCTCCCGCACGAAGTCCTCGGCGTTGGCAGCCCGGATCGCCGCCCAGATCTCCTCCTCGGGACGCTTCTCGCCGTAGCTCACGTTGGCGCGCACCGTCTCGTGGAAGATCACCGTCTCCTGGCTCACCACCCCGTACAGGGAACGAAGCGACCCGAGCGGCAGCTCCCGGAGATCCGTGCCGTCCAGGGTGATCCGGCCCGCGCTCGGCTCGATGAAGCGGGGCAGCAGGTCCACCAGGGTGCTCTTTCCGGCCCCGGACGGCCCCACCAGCGCCACCACCTGCCCGGGCTTCGCCTCGAACGAGATGTCGTGGAGCACCGGGCGGCCGGGCTCGTACTCGAAGTGCACG
>NZ_JBZQEK010000125.1:0-5252 GCF_058719085.1 Candidatus Benthicola sp. | reverse complement strand
CCCGATGCACTCGGACAGCACGACCCCGGCGACCCAGATCCACAGGGTTCCGAGCAGCGCCATGGTGAGACCGCGCGCCATGCCGACCTCGGCCACCGCCGTCCACGAGATGATCGCCAGCACCACGAACGCGGCCGCCACGCCCATGTAGAGCATCTGGATCGGAAGCTCGTCCTGGGAGAGCTCCGTCCGGGATCGGGCCGCGTCCCGCATGCTTCGGATGGCGCTCACCACCAGGGGCAGCGCCAGCACGATCCCCATGAGGGCGCCCCCGATCAGCATTCCGATCCCGGTGGGCCGGAACAGGTTGAGGCGCAGGTAGTCCGCGATCCCGAGACCCGACGCCTGCAGGGTGGCAGGGTCCGGGAGCAGCCCGGTCGCGCTCATCAGGGGCGCCAGGAACCAGTAGCAGACATAGCCGCCGACGATGAAGAAGAAGCCGCCCTTCCCGGCCAGGAAGGCCACGCCCACGGTGAGCAGTGACAGGTACCAGATTCCGTTCATGTACTCGGGCAGTCCGAGCACGACGCCCAGGTCGTAATTCTCGACCCCCGTCTTCAGGCTGATGAAGTGGGCGACCGCCGCGACCACCGCGCCCCCCACCAGGAGCCACGCCTTGTGAATCCCGGCCCCGGGCGACTTGAGCACGGCCGCCGTGGCGATGCCCCCGGGAAAAGCGAGGCGGTTGTAGTCGATCATCTGCTTTCGAAGCGGGATGATGAAGGCGATGCCGAGGATCCCGCCCGCAATGCACCCGAGGACCAGCAGCGGATAGTTGAAGTCCGTGATCCCGAGGATGAAGAGCGCCGGGACCGAGAACATCATTCCGGCGGACGCTCCGTTCACCGCGCTGGCCAGCGTCTGCTGGATGTTGTTCTCGATGATGCTGTTGCGTCTCAGGAGACCACGAAGAACGCCGAAACCGAGGATCGCCGCCAGCTCGGAGCCTTCGATCGAGAAACCGAGCTTCAGGCTCAGGTATCCGATGCTGACGGCGATGAGGATCCCGATGCCGTATCCCGCCAGCACGCCCGCCCAGGTGAATTCGGGATAGGGGCCGATGCGGCCGGTGAGCCGGGTTGGAGTGCCGTGCTCGTCCAAGTCCGCCTCCGGATGAGGTCGCGTGGAATGAATGCGGCCGCGGTCAGCCGACCCGTGGCCCGGCCGCCGGGTGCGCTCCGGCGCGACGGACATTGTATCCCGCTCCCCGGGCAGATGCGACCGCCCTGCCTGGGCGGTCCCGTCGGTTCGGCAAAGACCTTGCAGTGCTCCGGGATGCGAGAACGGATCGTGTACCCGGGGAACTGCGATGAACGACGTCATCAGAGCCGGACCGCAAACGCGGATCATCCACGGTGGAGAGCAGGAGGACCCGGTCACGGGCGCCGTCAGCACTCCGATCTACCAGTCCTCCACCTTCGCGTTCAAGGACACCGACGAGGGTGCGGCCCGGTTCGGCGGAGCCCCCGGGTGCAAGTACACACGGCTCGGAAACCCCACTACGGCCGCGCTGGAACGAAACGTCGCCCTGCTGGAGCACGGTTGCGGGGCGCTCGGCGCGTCGTCGGGGATGGCCGCGATCAACACGGTCTACATGACGCTCCTGGATGGGGGCAGCCACGTCGTGGCGACGGACTGCCTGTACGGGCCGTCCCGCACGCTCCTGGAGACGGAGTACACCCGGTTCGGCGTCGAGGCGAGCTTCGTCGATTCGTCCCATGTGGACAATGTGACCCGTGCCCTGCGCTCGAACACCCGGCTCGTGTACATCGAGACACCGGCGAACCCGACCCTGAAGCTGACCGACATCGCTCGCGTCGCCGACGTCGCCCATCGGGCCGGGGCCCTGCTCGCGGTGGACAACACCTTCGCGTCCCCGTACCTGCAGAACCCGTTGCAGCTCGGCGCCGACATCGTCGTGCACAGCATGACGAAGTTCATCAACGGGCACACCGACGTGGTGGCCGGGATCATCGTGGCCCGTGAAGCCTCGGTGCTGGAGCGCCTCCGCGCCGTGCACGTGAACCTCGGTGGCACCATGGACCCTCACCAGGCCTGGCTGGTCCTGCGCGGCCTCAAGACCCTGGGGCTCCGAATGGACCGGGCGCAGGCCAACGCCCGTGCCCTGGCCTATTACCTCCAGCGGCACGCCGCCGTTCGATGGGTGAACTATCCAGGTCTCGTGGACCACCCGCAGCACGACCTCATGAAGCAGCAGATGCGCGGCCCGGGCGCCATCGTCACCTTCGGCCTGAAGGGCGGACTGGAGGCCGGTCGTAGACTGCTCGACCACGTCGAGCTGGCCACCCTGGCGGTGAGCCTCGGCGGAATCGAGACCCTGATCGAGCACCCGGCCGGGATGACCCACGCGGGGGTGCCGCGGGCCGAGCGCGAAGCGGCAGGCATCACGGACGACCTCGTGCGCATCGCGGTCGGATGTGAAGACTACGACGACATCGAGAAGGACCTCGAGCACGCGCTCGAGCACGCGCTCGACGCGGCGCCGACGAAGAGCTGAACGCCGCTGGCCGCCGGGATCCGATCTCCGGGTCCCGGCGGCTTCTTCATCCCGTCAGACTCCCGGCAGATACCAGCACACCACCTTGGGCTCGGTCATCTCCTGGAGCGAGAACTTGATCCCCTCGCGTCCGAGGCCGGAGTTCTTGATCCCTCCGAACGGCATCGAATCGAGACGGTAGTCCGTCGAGTCGTTCAGGATCACACTGCCGCAGTCCAGCCCCTTCGCCATCCGGTGGCACACCGTCACGTCGTTGGAGAATCCGGCGGCGTGCAGCCCGTAGTTCACGCTGTTGGCTGCCGCGATCGCCTCGTCCAGGTCGTCCACCGGATACAGGTTGACCGTCGGCCCGAACACTTCTTCGTAGTGGATCGTCGCCTCGGGCGGGACGTTCTCCAGCACCGTGGGGGGCACGATCGCGCCGTCGCGCGTTCCGCCGGTCAGGACGGTGGCGCCCTTCTCCTCCGCTTCCCTCACCCAGCGCTCGACACGTTTCGCCTCGCCCTCGTTGATCATCGGGCCCATGTCCGTCGCCTCGTCGAGCTTGTCGCCCGTCCGGTACGCGGAGGCGCGGGCGACGAAACCATCCCGGAAGCGATCGTAGACATCGCGGTGAATGTAGATGCGCTGCACGCCGATGCAGTTCTGCCCCGCGGCCCAGAATGCGCCGGACACACACGTCTCGACCGCCCACTCGAGGTCGGCGTCCTTCCAGACGATGACCGGGGAATTGGAGCCCAGCTCCATCCCCACCTTCTTGAGCCCGATCCTCGACATGATCCGCTCACCCGCCTCCACGCCGCCGGTGAACGACACCATGCGCACCCGGGGATCCTCCACCAGCGCATCCCCGAGCACCGCCCCGTAGCCCGTGATGCACTGCAGAACTCCGCTCGGGAGACCCGCCTCCACGAGGGCTTCCGTGAGCTTGAGCGCCGAGAGGGGTGTCACAGTGGCCGGCTTGAGAATCACGGCGTTTCCGCCCGCGATCGCCGGCCCCAGCTTGTGCGCCACGAGGTTGAGCGGATCGTTGAACGGGGTGATGGCCAGGACCACGCCGATCGGGACCCGCTCGTAGTGACCGCGCCGCTTCTCGCCCCCCGGAAACGAATCGAACGGGATCGTCTCGCCGAGGGTCCGCTTCGCCTCCTCGGCGGAGATCGTCAGCGTGTTCACGCATCGGCGGGCTTCTCCGCGGGCCTCGCGGATGGTCTTCGACCCCTCCCGGGCGATGGTCTCGGCAAACTCCTCCAGCCGTTCCGCGATGATTTCCGCGGTGCGACGGAGCACCTGCGAGCGCTGGTACGTCGTCATCGCCCGCGCGGTCTCCGTGGCGGCCGCCGCCGTAGCAAGCGCCGTCTCCACGTCTTCGTGACTGGCGGCCGGCACCGTGTCTATGACCGAGTCATCGAACGGATCGCGAACTTCGATCGTCTCGTCGCGATCGACCCATTCGTGACCGAGGAGCATCTTCATCTCAGCCTCCGGTGATCGATGTGCGGGTCCGTCCCCGGATCACGCCCGGGCCAGCGCCTGGTCCAGGTCTGCGATGGTGTCTTCCGGGTGCTCGGCCCCGACACACAGCCTGACCATGTTGGCCGGTATCCCCGCCAGCTCCCGGCCCTCCTCACCCTGCTGCTGGTGCGTGGAGATGGCCGGAATCGTGGCCACCGTCTTAATGCGTCCGAGATCGGTCGCCCTCCACGTGCGCTGCAGGCCGTCGAAGAAGCGGCGCGTCTCGGCCGCTCCCCCGGCCACGTTGAAGGACATCAGGTGCCCGAACGCGGGCGATCCGTCATCCACCACCTTCATGTAGCGACTCGCCAGCTCGTGCAGCGGGTGATGCTCGAGTCCGAGGTAGTCGACGCGCTCGACGCGAGGGTGCGCCTCGAGGAAGCGGGCCACGTCCATGGTGTTCGCGGACATCCGCTCCATCTTCATCCGAAGCGTGCGGACCTCGCCGAGCAGCTGGTGCGCGGCGACCGGAGTCAGGCAGGGCCCCGAGTCACGGAACGGCCACAGCTTCAGCCACAGGGCGTAGTCGGCCCTCACCTCTTCGTCCAGGTGCCGTGAAACCATTCCGTGGCGCGCGATGATTCCGCCCGCGATCACGCATCCGCCGGCACCGGCGGTCTTCGACAGCGAGTGGAGCACGATGTCGGCCCCGTGCTCGAGAGGCCGCATGAGCGCGGGCGTCGCGATCGTCGAGTCCACGATGAGCGGGATGTCGCGGGCATGCGCGAGGTCGGCCACGGCCCGGATATCGGCAAACGCCTGCTGCGGATTCGACGGCATCTCCACGTAGAGGAATCGGGTGCCCTCGTCGATCAGGGGCTCCCACGCTTCCAGGTCCCATGGCTCGCGGACCCACCGCACCTCCGCCCCGCGCTCCGCCATGCGTACGTTGAACAGCTGGAACGTCCCACCGTACGTCTGGGCGGCGGACACGAAGTTGATGTTGTCCGGCTCTCCGGCCCGTCGGTCCAGTAGCGGCTCGATCGCCTGCTTGATCGCCGCCATCCCCGACGACGTGACCAGACCCGTCGCATCGCAGTCGCATCCGTACGACTCGAGCAGCGCCAGCGTCTCCTCTAGGTAGAAGACGGTGGGATTGTGAATGCGGGAGTAGCACCAGGTGGGAATGCGGTAGGAGAGAGCGGCCTCCATCTCGTCGCTGTCCCGGTAGGCCTGCGAGGTGGACGGGAAGATCGGTTCGATGATGCCGCCCTTTCCT
>NZ_JBZQEK010000124.1:0-2607 GCF_058719085.1 Candidatus Benthicola sp. | reverse complement strand
GGTCCCGTCATTCGTTCGTGTATGCTCCAGATCGAGTACGCAGCCCGCTCCAATGTGTCCAAACGCCCGTCGACCGGGCAAGGACCGCGAATGTATTGGAACTTCGCGGTCTCTCGGCGCCCCGGTGTATTGCCGAGGCGTCCGACCCCTGACAGCTTCCGACAGGTAGCCAGGACGCAACCGACACCGCGGAGCGCCTGCATGCGCACTCGTCTCGTCCTCTTGCCGCTGCTCGGAGCGCTATTCTCCTGTTCGAGCGATCGATCTGAGCCGGCTCCCGACACCCACACTGGAGACGCGCCGATGGCCGAGATCAGGCCTTTCGGGCTCACGGCAGCCGGAGAAGCCGTGGACTTGGTGACCCTCACCGGCCCGAGCGGGATCGAGGCCGACATCTCGACGTGGGGAGGCATCGTCACGCGACTCCTCGTCCCGGACCGCGACGGAGTGCGGGTGGACGTGGTGCTCGGACACGACCGCCTGGAACCGTACCTGGACGGAACGCCGTATTTCGGCGCGATCGTGGGACGGTACGCCAACCGGATCGCCAGGGGCCGCTTCTCGCTCGACGGCCAGGAGTACGAGCTGGCCGTCAACAATGGCCCGAACCACCTGCACGGAGGCATCCGGGGATTCGACAAGGTGCTCTGGTCCGCCGAGCCGTATGCAGCGGATACGGAAAGCGGCGTGGTGCTGCGCTACACATCGCCGGCCGGTGAAGAAGGATACCCCGGACGTCTGGACGTGAAGGTGACCTACGCCCTGACGACGGTCGGGGCGCTCCGGGTCGAGTACGAGGCGACCACGGACGCGCCCACGATTCTGAACCTCACCCACCACGGATACTGGAATCTGGCCGGGCACGGATCGGGAGACATCCTGGATCACGACCTCACGATCCACGCCAGCCGGTTCACGCCCGTGGACGAGACCCTGATTCCGACCGGCGAGATGCGCTCGGTGGAGGAAACGCCGTTCGACTTCCGATCACCCTCGGCGATCGGGGCGCGCATCGATGCCGCGGACGAACAGCTCCGGTTCGGGGGAGGCTACGACCACAACTTCGCGCTCGACGGGTGGGGGGACGACGGCGTGCTCCGTCCGGCGGCCGTGCTCCTGGACCCGGTCAGCGGGCGACGGATGGAGGTCCTCACCACCGAACCGGGGATTCAGTTCTACAGCGGCAACTTCCTCGACGGCAGCGACGTCGGTAAGGAAGGTGCCGTGTACGCGTACCGCTCGGGACTCTGCCTGGAGACGCAGCACTACCCGGATTCGCCGAACCAGCCGGAGTTTCCGTCTACGGTCCTCCGCCCGGGCGAAGTGTTCCGCTCCCAGACCGTGTATCGATTCTCGGCGGAATGACCCTGCCCGGGGCGCCCGCCCCTCGACTTCTCAGGTGACCACCGGGAAGGAGGCGATCCGGATCTTCGTGCTGCCGTAGGGCACCAGGTCGAGCGGTTCGTCCGGCCGGCCGGACCGGATCGGACTCCACGGAAGGGGACCGGTGTCGGCCCCGTACGGCTGCCACGGGTCGACCCTGCGCCCGAGACACCGTACGCGAACCGGCGGGCCGGCCGACAGCGAGCCCGGGGCCGTCGCGGAAGCCCACGGCTGATCCGGCACCTCGCTGCGAGTGACCTGGAAGGCACCCTCCGGCGACTCGAGGTCCTCCTGCCGAATTCCGTAGTTCCAGGGCTCCGCGGTTCGGATCTCCCAGTCACCGAATGGCGCTCCGCCACCCACCTGCCTCCACTCCTCGGTCCGAGGGAGCGCGAGCAGAAGAGGCCCGAGATCCAGTGCGACGGAGTTCTCGTGCCACCGGGAGGACCGGACCGTCATCGGAAGCTCCAGCTCCAGGGCGTCGCCCGGATTCCATGTCCGCACGACCCGGTGAAGCTCTCCGGTCTCGGTCCGCGTCGGTGCCTCTCCGTTCACCCGAATCGTGGCCTCCGACGTCCAGTAGGGAATCCTCAGATAGAGCGGAAACTCGACCCCCGAGGGACCGCGATAGATGAACCGGACCTTCCCCTCGAACGGGTAATCGGTCTCTTCCACGAAGCTCACCTCGGTTCCGTCTCCCACGCGCGCCGTCACCTCGCACGGGCCGTACACCAGGGCGGCCAGTCCATCGTCGGGAGTGGCGAACCACAGGTGCTGAACGAACTTCGGCCACCCCTGGTGCAGGTTCGCGGTGCAGCATCCGTACCCGGTCACGAGGCCGATCAGGGTGTCGTCCTCGTGCCGCACGGTGAAGCTCCTGCGCCCGAGGGTGCAGGCCACCTGGTTGGGACGCTGGTAGTAGTGCCGCCCGCCGAACTCCGGGCTGAGCGCCGCCGGGAGCGCGTTGTAGGCCACCCGCTCGAGCATCTCGGCGTGCCGCAGGTCGCCCCCGATCGCCAGCAGGCTCTCGAGGCTGAACATGTACTCGACCACCGCGCACGTCTCGACGCCCTGCCTCGGATCGGTGCCGTGAAGCTCCTCATCACCCGACCAGATGCCCTGCGGCTGCCCGTGCTCGGTCATGAGCCAGCCGATCAGCCGGTCCACGGCCTCCCAGTCCGCGGGCTCACCGCTTTGGGCGAACCACACCCCGGGCTGCTTGAT
>NZ_JBZQEK010000123.1:0-6933 GCF_058719085.1 Candidatus Benthicola sp. | reverse complement strand
TTCCGACCTTGCTGGCCGGCGACTTCAACTCCGAGCCGGGCACGGCAGTGATGAAGCACCTCGCACGCGGGTGGCGCGTCGTGGACAAGGGAGACGACGCCCTGACCTTTCCCTCGTATGCGCCGGAGCGGGAGATCGACTTCGTGTTGTTCCGTCCGCTCGACCGATTCGAGGTGTTGTCCGAGTCGGTGTTGGAGGAGCCCGTGGCATCGGACCACCGGCCGATCGCGGTGGAGGTGATCGTCCGGCCACCAGACCGATGATCCCCATCATCGAGCTCGTGGATCGCCGAAACGAGTTGGCCCGCCGAAGGTGCGCTCGGTCCCGAGTAGCAGCTCCACAGTGCCAATGACTCCGCACCCGAACATGGGGTTTCGATGACCGACAACCCCGCGTCGTCCGAGAAGCTCGGCTTCAACGCCACCTGGTCGATGGCCGTCGGCGGAATGGTGGGCGGGGGCATCTTCTCCACTCTCGGAGTGGTCATCGGGGTCGCCGGTCCGTGGGCGTGGCTCAGCTTCGTGGCCGGCGGACTCGTGGCCCTCGTCGCCGGATACAGCTACGTGAAGCTGGCCGCCTACTACGGGGAAGGAGGAGGTGCCTTCACGTTTCTGCGCGAAATCGATGCAGAGGGTTTCGCCGGGAGCCTGTCGTGGGTGCTGATCGTCGGGTACGTACTCACCAACGCCGTCTACGCCACGACCTTCGGCCAGTACCTGGGTCACGTGGTCGGCCTCGGACCCTGGTTTCCGCGCGCCGCCGGGATCGCGATTCTGGCGTTCTTCATCGGTCTCAACCTCCGCGGAGTTGGCGAGGCGGGGGGCGTCGAGGTGTTTCTGGTCTGGTTCAAGCTGATCGTTCTGGTGGGCCTCGCGGCGTGGGGGCTCGCTCGCTGGGCCCCGGACATGCTCTCGCGCGGCGTTCCCGACGCCGGTCCTCTCTCAGCTCTCTTCGGTGCGGCTTCCGTCTTCATGGCCTATGAGGGGTTCCAGCTTCTGGCGTACGACTACGAGGACATCGATACGCCGGATCGCACACTTCCCCGCGCGGTGATCTCGGCGATCGTCTGCGTGATCGGCGTCTACGTGGCGGTCGCCCTCGGGACCGCCATGCTGATCGGAGCCGACGAGATCGTGGCGAACGAAGAGGTGTCGCTGGCCGTGGCCGGTCAGGCCGCGTTCGGCACGTTCGGCCTCGTCGTGGTCACGGTGGCCGCGGCGTTCTCCACCGGGTCCGCCATCAACTCCACCCTGTTCGGAACCGCCCGGCTGGCGGCCGAAGTGGCGCGGGACGGAGAGCTGCCGGCTGCTCTCGAGCGTCGAAATGCGGAAGGGATACCCGACCGGGCGGTGATCGGGCTGGGCGCGATGGCGGCCGTTCTGGCCGTGGTCGGCTCCCTCGGGACCCTGGTCGAAGCGGCGAGCCTCGCCTTCCTGTTCACTTTCACGGTCGTGTGCGGACTGGCGTTCCGGCAGAAGGCCGGTGCGCGCCCGATCACGGGCGGTGGGGCGATCGCCGGGCTCTGCCTCACGGGGGCGCTCCTGGTCCGGCTGGTCCGTGTGAATCCGGTCGGCCTCGCGGTGCTGAGCGTCGTAGTGCTGGTGGCGACGATCGGTCGGCCCATCCTCCTTCGTCACGTCAGGGTGGAGCGCGGTGCAGATTGAGCCCGATTACGTGAACGTCGACGAGTGGGATCTTCCCTACGAAGAGGAGTCGTGAGCCCGTGAAAAGGAAAGCTCTGATGTCCCTGGCCGCGAGGCCGATCACGCTCGTCGCGGCGGCGGCTGTGGTATTCTGGGCGTGCGACGCCCGCTCGGCCTCGAACGACACACGCCGTCTGGCCGGGCCGGACCTGACGGACCTGGCGACGCGCTATGCCGAGGCCTGGAGCGGACAGAATCCAGAGGCGCTGGCCGAGTTCTACGCCGAGAACGGAGTTCTCATCGTGAACGATGGGGAGCCCTCGGTGGGACGTGAGGCCATCGCCACCACGGCCGGTGGGTTCATGGAGGCCTTTCCCGACATGGTCGTCGAGATGGACTCGGTGGTCAGCGAGGACGGTCACGCGACCTTCTACTGGACGTGGACCGGCACCAATACGGGGCCGGGAGGCACGGGCCGGTCCGTTCGACTGAGCGGGTACGAGCAGTGGGCGCTCGACACGGAGGGGCGGATCGTGGAGTCGCAGGGACACTACGATGAGGCCGAGTACCAGCGGCAGGTATCCGGCGAATAGCTGCTCTCTGACCGCGGCGCTCAAGCGGTGGCTGAGACACCGGCCCGAGGCACCCGGGGCCGATACCGGCGCGGGCGTTGGGTCCCGCCGATGACCCCCACGGAGAGGAGTCTGTCGATGCGCAGCGCACTCGGCGTCACGATCCTGATTCTCGGCCTTGTCGCCGCCCGTCCCGCGACCGCGCAGGAACACGCGCACGACCATGGATCCCCGTATTCGGACTTCACGGACCGCGAAATCAAGGCTCTGTCGGGGGCCGAAACCGAAGGACTCCTGAACGGCGACGGCCTCGGGATGGCCCTGCCGGCGGAACTGAACGGTTACCCGGGCCCGAAGCACGTGCTGGAACTGGCGGATATGCTCGAACTCTCCCCCGATCAGAGGCGAGAAGTCACGACGATCTTCGAACGGATGAAGATCGAGGCGAGGTCACTCGGAGAGCGCATCGTCGGCCTCGAGCGCGAGCTGGACCGGGCATTCGCGGAGGAGACCATCACCCGGGAACGCCTGGATGAACTGGTCGCCTCGATCGCCGAGAGCCGGGGCATGCTGAGGGCCGCGCACCTGAACGCGCACCTCGGGGTACGCGCGGTTCTCACGGAGCCCCAGCTTCAGCACTACGAGCGGGCGCGGGGATACGGAAGTTGAGCCGGAGGCCGAGCCCCGCGGAGTCGGTCTCCCCGGCATGGCTTCGTAACCCGTACACGTTCGCGTAGAATGGATGTCAGGTGATCGCGACGTGAGGGAGTCGTTTCCGGAGGCAACCGTGTCAGAGTCCAGTCATGCCGAATCCAACAAAGAGACCGTCCGGAGAATCGTCGCCGAGGGGGTGAACCGCGCCAACCTGGAGGTGTTCCGGGAGGCCGTCATCGAGGATTACGTGCGGCACAGCCAGGCCTCCACCGGCATGGAGGAGATCCGCGGCGCGGATGCGTTCCTCCAGTTCCTCGAGTGGAACTACACGGCGTTTCCCGACTGGCACGAGGAGATAGAGGTCATCCTGGCCGAGGGCGATCTGGTGGCCTACGTCACCACGGGGACGGGCACACATGTCGGCCCCATGGGCGAGGTGCCGCCGACCGGACGACAGATCCGGCTCCACAACTTTGTCGTCCACCGCTTCGAGGGCGGGAAGATCGCGGAGACCTGGGTAGGCTGGGACAACCTCGCCGCGCTGAAGCAGTTGGGTCTGCTGCAGCCGCAGCCCGACGGGTGAGCGCTTCGCCGGCCGATCTGGCCCGGCTCTGGCTTCGCGCCTGGGACTCGCACGACCTGAGCCTGCTTCGTCTCACACCGGACTTCGTGCACGTGAGCCCGTTCGGGAGGTTCGAGGGGGCGGAGGAGTACCTGCGCGCCGTCGAGCCCATGTCGCGGAAGAGTGTTCTGGGGATCACGGTGCGCGACGTGATCGAAGCCGAGGACCGCGCCGCCATCACCTACGAAGTGGAGACGACCGCCGGCCCGGTCGAGGCGTGCGACTGGGTGTTCGTCGAGGACGGGAGGATCCGTGAGGTCCACTCGTACTACGACAGCGTGACGAACCGGGACGCCCTCGAGGGCACAGATCCATGAAGAATTCGCTCCGCATGCTCGTCCTGGCCCTGGCCCTTCCGCTGACCGCGTCTGCCCAGGGAATCGGCTGGCAGGATCCCCTTCTGGAGCACCTGGCCGGGGAGTGGGTGATGACGGGCACGATCGGCGGCGCTGAAGTGGTCCACGACATCTCCGCCGACTGGATACTGGACCACTACTACCTGCAGCTCCACGAGAGATCCCGGGAGATGACCCCGGATGGACGGCACGAATACGAGGCGGTCGTGCTGATCGGGTGGGACCCGGACCCGGGCCGCTACGCCTGCCTGTGGCTGGACACCACGGGCGGGGGAGGGCTGGATGTGGATGCGCAGGTGATGGGACGGGCGCAGCGGGAGGGGGATTCCCTTCCGTTCGTGTTCGAGCTTCCCGACGGGAGCGTCATCTACAACACGTTCGAATACCGCGCGGACAGCGACAGCTGGAGGTGGGCCATCGACGTCGAGCAGGGTGGAGAGCGCAGCGAGTTCGCCCGGGTCGAGCTGACCCGGAAAGAGGAAGCGGACGGCGGGCGGGTGACCGGCCTCGGCGGCCTGTTCTTCCGCAGCCAGGATCCAGCCGCGGTGGCGGACTGGTACCGCGTGCACCTCGGGATCGACGCCGCGGAGTGGGGTGGCTTCGCGTTCCAGTGGCGCGAAAAGGCCGACCCCGAGGAGGTCGGCTACACCGTGTGGGCCGCGTTCCCGACCGACACGGAGTACTTCGCTCCCAGCGGCGAGTCCTTCATGGTCAACTTCCGCGTCGCCAACCTGGAGGCTCTCATCGGGGCGCTTCGATCGGAAGGAGTCGAGATCGCAGGAGACATCGAAGAGCACCCGAACGGCAAGTTCGCGTGGATCGTGGACCCCGAAGGTCGAAAGATCGAGCTGTGGGAGCCGGTGCCTTCGAGCGAGGATCCGTACCTCGAATGAGCAGCCCGGGGGACGTGGTCCGTGCCTGGGTGGATGCCTTCAACGCCGCCGACGTCGATGCCCTGGCGGCCCTTTATGCCGAGGACGCGGTGAATCACCAGGTCGTCCGGGAGCCGATCCGCGGTCGCGCAGCGATACGCGAGATGCTCTCGAGCGAGTTCGCCGCCGCCGACATGACCTGCATCGTCGAGAACCTGTTCGAGGACGGAGACTGGGCGATCCTGGAATGGCGTGATCCCCTCGGTCTCCGGGGGTGCGGCTTCTTTCACGTGGTGGACGGTCATATCCGGTTTCAACGGGGCTACTGGGACCGGCTGACGTTCCTGCGGCAACAGGGCCTGCCGGTTCCCGGGGTCGAGGGTGATGGTGCCCATGCGCCGTAACGTGACCCGCTCCTTGCCGGCGACCGCGATGTGGACGCTCGCACGACAGGGGTCCGCCCTGAAGGCGATGGCGCAGCCCGGCTCGTCCCTCATGGAGGGGGCTTCATGATCAGCAGTCTCACGGTGCTGTTCCTCATCTTCGCCGCCGTGATCGGAAGCACGGCCATGGTGGGCGTGTTCGCCTACATTCTCAGCCGGGTCCGACGCCTCGAATCGGGGGCGCCGGTAGCCGAGGGTTCCGGCGCGCTCGAACAGCAGCTGGACCTCCTGCAAGCGGAGATCGAGTCGATGAAGGACGATGTGTCGGCACTCACGGAGCGGCTCGACTTCACGGAACGCTTGTTGATGAAGGGTGACGACGCGGGAAGCGAAGACACGCTTTGAATCACCGGGAGTCCGCCGAACCCGTTCACCACGGACAAACGAGACGGGAGGTGCGCATGAAGCCGCGAGACGGGAATCCACAAGGCCGGTCGCGCCGGGGGATCAGCGCCATGCGGTCCGGTTCGAAGGTTCTGACCGTAGTCTGCATGACGCTCGTATGGGGATGCGCTGCGGATGTGCCTCCGGAGCCGACCGTATCGTACGGCGAAGCGGTATCCGCCGACGGCGTGACGATCCGCTACGAGGTGAGGGGTGCGGGCGAGCCGACGCTGCTGCTCGTGCACGGGTGGACGAACAGCCGCCGAATCTGGGGCCAGCATCCGGAGACGCTGGCGACGAACCACCGCGTGGTGGCGCTCGACCTGGCCGGGCACGGAGTCTCGGATGCGAACCGGACGGAGTGGACGATGGAGGCATTCGGGCAGGACGTCGTGGCGGTGGCGGATCAGTTGGGGCTGGAGGACGTCGTACTCGTCGGTTTCTCGATGGGAGGGCCGGTGATCATCGAAGCGGCCGATCAGCTCGGGGAGCGCGTGGCGGGCCTGATCTTCGTCGACACCGTCCAGGACCCCGACACCTTTCTTGCCGGCGACGAGGCTCTGGAGCAGATGGTGGCCGCGATGCGGGCGAACTGGAACGATCCGGCCTTCATCCGTGCCTTCGGCTTCACCCCGGATGCGCCCGACTCGCTGATCGACTACGTGATCCGTATCCAGCCGGAGGAGCTGGCGGAGTACCAGGTCACCGTGCTCTACGCCGTTCACGATTGGGTCGGAACCGAGATGAACCCGACCCTGGAACGACTCGAAGTGCCTATCGCCGCCATCAACACCACAAATGAGCCGACGAACGTGAACGCCCTCCGACGCTACGATCCGGGTTTCATAGTCGACACCGTCCAGGGCGTGGGCCACGCGGGCATCCTGCTGCGGCGGGTGGACGACTTCGACGCCCGACTGCTGGCGATCGTGGATCGCTTCGTTGCCGACGGGACGGCGGCGGGGGTCGATGACTGACCGCTCGGACGAGGGGTCCGCACGTATCCAGTGGCGCCGCCTCCTCGCGGAGAGCGTCGCCGTGGTCCTGTCGATTCTCCTCGCCTTCGCGATCGACGCGTGGTGGGACGCGCGGCAGGAGGCGGGCCGTGAGCGAGACCTTCTCGCGGGCTTGCGAACGGACTTCGAGTCGAGTCGTCCGGGCCTCGAAGGGCGACGGACTCTGGCCCGGCGGATGGCGGCCGGCACCGTGGAGCTGCTGGTCCGGATCGAGGAACGGGACGCATCCGGGGAAGTGCCCGTTCCGGATTCCCTGATTCTTGCCGTTCTCGGGGGACCGACGTACGAACCGGCGACGAACACGCTCGATGCGGCCCTCGCTTCCGGAGACATCGGATTGCTCGAGAGCCCGGAGCTTCGCACGGAGCTGG
>NZ_JBZQEK010000122.1:0-6273 GCF_058719085.1 Candidatus Benthicola sp. | reverse complement strand
GGTCCTGGACGTTGGTCTCCTCCCCGATCTCGATGGGCGCGATGTCGCCCCGGAGAACGCACTGGTACCAGATGCTGGAGTGCGGACCGATGGTCACGTCGCCGGCCACGTCGGCGGAAGGAGCGATCCACGCCGTCGGGTCCACGGTGGGGGTGCTTACCGTGCCGTACCTGTCGTTCCGATCGGTCATGGCGAATCCCCTCCCCGGGCAGCGGCCGACGCCCGGCCGGCCTCCGCCAGGAAGGCGCGAATCCCATCCAGCACGCCCCGGGCGTATCGGGCCTGGAACTCCGGGTTCTTCAGCGCCGCCTCCTGGTCCGGGTGCATCATGAACGCCCCCTCGGTGAGGATGGAGGGCATCCAGGCCATCCGGCACACCGCCAGGTTGCCCCAGTACACGCCGAGGTCGCGGAGTCCCATCGAATCGAGCATCCCTTCCTGAGCGGACGTCGCCAGCGCCCGCGAGTGCGGGTGGTAGTAGTAGGTGCTGGTGCCTTCCTGGCCGAACGGGCGAACCCCGTCGGGCAGGGCGTTGTTGTGGATCGACACGTACAGCTCGCCTCCGGACTCGATCGCCGCCGTCGTCCTCTCGTACAGGCCGATCGGGAGCGTGTCGCGGCGGGTGAGGACCGGCTCGGCGCCCGCCTCGGTCAGCAGGCGCTCCAGCGCCAGGGCGATGCCGAGGTTGGCGTGCCCCTCGTAATAGCCGGAGGGGCCCGTCGCACCGGCGCCCGGGTGTCCCGGATCGATCACCACCCGGCGCCCGGCCAGGGGGTTTGCCGGATCGATGGCCGGCATGCGGCGGATCTGCAGGGACAGCTCGGCGCGATCGCCCGGGAGCGATCGATACTCCGTCCGGAAGCCCCACACCGGCTCCGAGAGCGTGATCGTCAGGCGGTATCGATCGCCGGGAAGCTGGATCCAGCGCACCTCCTCCACGGCCCGGCTCCCCGCGCCCTGCGCCACCCGGTCCGTGTTCCCTATCGCCCCGAACAGCGTGAGCTCCACGGTTCGCGCGTCGGGCTCCTCCACCTGGAGAGGAAGCGCCGCCGAAAGCGGGACGTTCAGCTCGATGCGGTCCGCGCGGACGTGGAAGCGGAGGTCTCCGACCACGCTTCGGGGCGGCCGCGCATCCGGCGGCGCCGGCCGGGCATCGTCGGCGGACACCCACGCGTTCAGCCCGGGGGCGAGGCGCAGCCGGAGGCGCTCCCCGTCCCGCCCATCCACCTCGGCCCGCGTGCCCACCGGGAAGCGCCACCGGTAGGTGCCGAACCGAGTCGGACGGCCGATCACGATCCCGTTGGTGCCGCTGATCGAGTCCGGGAGCTCCACCAGCTCGACGATCGGGAGCGTCTCCGGGTCGAGGAGGAGCAGCGGATACTCGAAGTCCACCCGGGATTCCGTCGAGCCGGCGAGGGTGTCGGCGAGAACGAAGGCGGCCGCAAGCGGGACCGTCTCCCCCACCCAGTCGCAGGCGTCCGCCGTGCACGCCGCATCGTGGAAGTCCACCGCGCGGAGGCGGAGGTCGTACCCGCCGGGGTCCGGGCTCTCGCGCATCGCCTGACGGCCCGAGCGGGTCTCGAGCCACGCGCGCATCCCGGGCGCCCCGCGGAACGACAGCGTCAGCTCCTCGTCGGGCAGGGCCCAGCGAAGCTCCGGGGTCGTCACCGAAGCCGTGTCGATCCACGCGGTCCCCGGCACGCCTTCGTAGGGGGTCTCCGGGACGAGGATCGGGTGGCGCAGCGAGTCCACCTGGCCCCCGCGGCGGGCGATGAGCTGATAGAACGCCGTGTCCCCGGACACGGGCGCCGGAACCGGCAGCCAGGCGAGGAAGGTGCCGTTCGCCTCCACGTCCACGAACTGGCCGTCGATGAGCAGCGTCGCATCGCCCGTTCCGACGGTCCCATGGATGAAGTTCGTGTCCGAGACGGCGATTCTCTGCAGCGAGTCCGGGTACTGGACGTGCATGGCCAGGGAACCGGTGACCGACGGAATCGGCGGCAGGGTGCTCTCGAGGACCCCGGCCGGGGCCGGCCCGGTCGCTCCGCCGCTGGCACAGCCGGCCACGCCGAGCGGGACCGCGGCGCACGCGACGGAGAGGAAGAGGGTGCGGGCTCCAGTTCTCGATGCGGGAAGATGGGTCATCATCGGATTCGTCGGTTGAGTTTCGTGCTCTCGGATGTCTTCGCTTCAGGGTCTCGCCGATTCGGTGGCCGCGCCCCGGCCGCTCCCACCGAGGGCCCGGAGGCCCGCCAGGCCGGCCAGCAGCAGCAGGGCCGAGCCGAGCGCCAGGCCCGGCTCGAGGAGCACGGCGCCGCCGATCGCGAACATGCCCCCGAACAACGCCGCGGTGGCGGCGATCGTCCGCGCCACGTCGTGGCGCAGCAACGTAATCGGTTCGAGTCCGGTGCGCGCCCGTACGGCTCCCCAGCCCGCCCCTCCGGGCCGCACGCGGCGGTAGAAGCCATCCAGGGTGGCATCGGACTCCGGCTTCGTGAGGTACATGACCGGAATCCACACGGCAGCCGTGCCCACCGCGGTGACCGTCAGCCGCAGGCCGAAACCCATCCCTCCCCAGACCGGAAGGTAGGTGAGCAGCGCGATCCCGAACCCGGCGATCATCGACGCCAGCTCCGCCGCGGCGTTCACCCTCCACCAGAACCAGCGCAGGATGAGCACCGCCCCCGGGCCGGTGCCGATGGCGATCATGAATCGGAACACGGTCCCGATGTCGTTCGCGAAGAAGGCCGCGGCGCCGGCGAACGCCACGATGCCGACCGAGGCCATCCGACCGAGTGCCACCAGGCGCTTCTGGCTCGCGTCCGGCCGCACGAAGCGAGCGTACAGGTCGTTCACCAGGTAGCTGGCGCCCCAGTTGATCTGGGTCGACACGGTGGACATGAAGGCGGCGACGAAGGAGGCCACCACGAGGCCGAGCGCGCCCACGGGCAGGTACTCCAGCATCAGGAGCGGATAGCCCATCTCCGGGTCCTCGAGCCCCGGGAAGACGACCAGGGCGACGAGGGCGACCAGGATCCACGGCCACGCCCGGACCACGTAGTGGAGGACGTTGAACAGCCACGCCGCCTTTTCCGCGTCCTCCTCCGTCCGGCTGGCCGACATGCGCTGCACGAACTCGCCGCCCCCGTCCGAGCGTCGCCACGCCCACCACTGGATGCCGAGGTACGCGAGGAAGGTGCCCATCGGAAGGTCCGGCGAGCCGGGTCGCGGAACCATGCGGAGGGCATCGGAGCGGCCGATCTCGGCCAGGCCCCGCTTCAACTCCATCACGCCGCCCACGTCGGCGATCGCGAACCCGGCGACGAGGAGGGCCCCGATCATGGCGAGGGCGAACTGGAAGAAGTCCGTCGCCACCACGCCCCACAGCCCGGCCAGCCCCGCGTACACGAGGACGAAGACCGAGAGGGCGGCGACGATCCACAGGCGCTCGTCGCCCGGCAGAAAAGCGCCCACGCCCTGGAACAGGCCGAGGGCCTCGATCACCTTCCGCATGGCCAGCATCACGTAGCCGATGGCGATGCAGTTGATGGGCACGGCGAACAGGAAGGCCCGCGTGGCCCGGAGCACCGCGGCGGGTCGGCCGCCGTAGCGGATCTCCGTCATCTCGGCGTCGGTGACCACCTCGGCGCGACGCCACAGGCGGGCGAACACGTAGATCAGCAGGACGTGCGACAGGGCGAACGCCCACCACTCCCAGTTGCCCGCGATGCCGCGACGCGCCACCACGCCGGTCACGTACAGGGGCGTGTCGACGCTGAAGGTGGTGGCGGCCATCGAAGTGCCGGCGAGCCACCACGGGAGGGCCCGCCCGCCCACGAAGAAGTCGACCAGCCCGCCGCTCGCGCGCCGCGACAACCACAGTCCGACGGCGAGCGTGCCGACCAGGTAGGCGAGGACGATGGCCCAATCAAGCGGCGCCACGGAATCCCCCGTGCGTGCGGGTCCGGCTCACCCGGTCCCTTCCCGCGCCAGCTCGTCCAGACGCCGCGCCGCCGCCACCTCCATGGCAGGCTCCGTCGCCCACGCGCACAGCCCCGACGCCTCCAGCTCGTCCAGAAGTCGCGGGTGCCCGAACAGGATCGGGTAGACGCGGTCCCCGGAGAGGATGCCCTCCAGGGCGGCCCGCGCGGTGGGAGTGAGGGAGGCCGTCCCCTTCCACCCCTGCGGCGTCGAAGCGATCAGTACGATCACCGGCGCGTCGTCATCACCCCCCGGGTCGAGCACCTGCCAGCTCGAGGCCGCGAGGGATCGGCGGAAGGGCTCGCCGAAGGGGGGACGGCCGGGCTCCTCCCGGTCGTCCCACACGGTGGCGACGCGCACCGGAACCTCCGGCCTCAGCCAGGCCGGAACCGCGTTCCCCACCGGAGACACGCAGCCGGCCGCCAGCTCGACGGCACGCGGGGCCGGCGACCCGCCCATGGCGACGACCGCGTCGGCACCGGCGTCGCGTCCCGGATAACGCGCCAGCGCCTCCTCGCTTCGCCGAAGGGACTCACGCACCCGGTCGGCGACTCGTTCGGACGCCTCGGCCGCCGCCTCGATCGCCGCGATCCCCCGGGCAAGGTCGGGCGGATAGAGCAGCAGGTCGCAGCCCGCTTCCAGCGCGCGGACTTCGGCGGAGGCCGTCGCGGCCCCGTCCCGCACGCCGCTCATGTTGAGGGCGTCGGTGAGCACCAGACCCTCGAAGCCGAGGTCGTCGCGCAGGAGCTCCAACAGGATCGCCGGCGCCAGGGTGGCCGGGTTCGACCCTCCGAGCGCCGGATACGCCACGTGCGCCGACATGACGGACGCCACGGTCGAGGCGACGGCCCGGAAGGGGCGCAGGTCCGCCTCGAGCGTCTCGCGCGAGGCGTCGACGATGGGGAGCTCCGCGTGCGAGTCCGCCGTCGTACGGCCGTGCCCCGGAAAGTGCTTGGCACAGGCAGCCATGCCTTCGCCCTGGCACGCCTCGATCCACGCGCTCCCGAGCGCCGCCACCCGCTCCGGGTCCGCGCCGAAGCTTCGCGTGCCGACGATCGGGTTCCGCGATTCCGCGTCGAGGTCGAGCACCGGTGCGAGCGCCAGGTTCAGCCCGATGTCCAGGGCCTCCCGTGCCGTGGTGCGGGCCGCCTCCCGGACCGCCCGCTCCGGCTCCGGGTGGTGGGCCAGGGCGGCCGGCGGAGGGAAGGTCGTGAGGCCCCGAAGGTGCTGGCCGGCCCCCCGCTCGAGGTCCGCCGCCAGCCACAACGGCCGGTCGGCGGCGCCCCGGATCACCTCGCAGACCCGCGCCGCCGCTTCCGCTTCGGCCCCGAACAGGATGAAGCCGCCGACGTCGAGCCGAAGCGCTCGATCGACCCGGCCTACGAGCTCTCCGATCGTCTCCTGGTCGAACCGCAGGGCCTCGAGAAACAGACGGCCGGCGCTCAAGCCGGTACCCGCTTGCCGAGAACCCGGGGGCCGTCCGACCCGGTGGCCCACCCGAGATCGACCGGGATGCCGAGGAGGTGTTGACGGGCCAGGAGGGCGAACGCGGCCGCCTCGCGGGCGTCCCCGTTCCACCCGAGGTCCTCGAGCGGACGGACGGGAACGGGATCGAGGTCGGCCGCGATGCGGCGAACGAGTTCGGGGTTCCGGGCGCCGCCTCCGCACAGGTAAACGGATTCGACCTCGAAAGGGACCCATTCGAAGGCGCGCGTCACCGAGGCCGCCGTGACCTCGGTCAGGGTGGCGATCAGGTCCTCGGCCCGTGCCCCGCCCGCCGAGGCCAGCCAGCGCCGGAGCGCCTCGCCGCCGAACCGCTCGCGACCGGTGCTGCGCGGCGGAGCCAGCGCGAAGAAGTCGTCCGACAGCCACTGGTCGAGGTCGGGCTTCAGCACCCGCCCGGCGGCCGCCAGGCGGCCCTCGGCGTCGAAGGCCTGGTGCCCGCCGGTGAGGTGGAAGACCGCGCCGTCGATCAGCGCCACGCCGGGACCCGTGTCGAAGGCCACCGGCCGATCGTCGGCTCCCTCGGCCGGGAGCGCGGTGAGATTGCCCATTCCCCCGAGGTTCACGATCGCCCGCGCCCCGGACCCGGACAGCAGCAGCCTGTCGAAATACGGGGTCAGGGGGGCGCCCTGCCCGCCCGCCGCGACGTCCCGGACGCGGAAGTCGCACACCACCGGGATGCCGGTCCGCTCGGCGATGACGGCGGCCTCCCCGAGCTGAAGCGTCGCCCCACGCACCCCCGGGGCGGGCGGAGTGTGCCACACGGTCTGGCCGTGGCTGCCGATCGCC
>NZ_JBZQEK010000121.1:0-3032 GCF_058719085.1 Candidatus Benthicola sp. | reverse complement strand
GAGGTCACGCCGGATCCCGAAGTCATGCCGCCACCGGATCGCCGACCGGCCGGTAGAGAGAATCCCTCTCGACCGGCGTCTTTCCCGCGTCCCGGATCAGACGGACGATCTCGTCGAGATCCAGCCCGATGGGCGTGTCCGCCCCCGCCGTGTGGGTGATCTTCTCGAGTACCACGGTCCCCTCGAGATCATCCACACCGAACGACAGCGCGATCTGGGACAGCTTCGTGGTCACCATGATCCAGTGCGTCTTGATGTGCGGGACGTTATCCAGAAGCAGCCGTCCGACGGCCAGCGCCTTGAGATCGTCGACTCCGCCCGTGCGCCGTCCCTCGAGCTCCAGCTCCCGTCCCAGGGCCGTGTTGTCAGGGTGCCAGGCCAGCGGGATGAAGGTGCTGAACCCTGCTGTCTCGTCCTGCAATTCCCGCAGCATGAGCATGTGATCGACCCGGTCGGCCGCCGTCTCGACGTGACCGTACAGGAGGGTGCAGTTGGTCGGGATGCCCAGAGCGTGCGCCTCGCGGTGCACGTCCAGCCATTCCTCCGCCGCGAGCTTGCGATCGGCGATCGTCGACCGGACGGCCGGGCTGAACACTTCCGCGCCCCCTCCCGGCATCGCATCGAGACCCGCAGCCAGCAGCTGTTCGAGAACGTCCCTCGTCGAGCAGCCTTCGATCCGGGCGAGATGGGCGATCTCCACCGCCGTGAGGGCCTTGACCTGAACTCCGGGGTGCCGCTCCTTCAGACCCCGGATCATGTCCGTGTAGTACTCCAGCCTGAGCTTCGGGTGCAGACCACCGACGATGTGAAACTCACGCGTCGGAGCACGATTCGCCGCCTCCGCCTCGGCGAACACCTCTTCCAGCGGCATCGTGTAGGCGTCCTCGGCCATCGGACGCACGCCGTACGAGCAGAACACGCACACCCGGTTCAGGACGCACACGTTGGTCGGATTGATGTGCTGGTTCGCCACGTAGAATACGCGGTCCCCGTTCATCCGCCGGTTGACCAGATCCGCCATGCCACCAACCGCCAGCAAATCGTCCGTCTCGAAGAGGGCGATAGCGTCGCTCCGGGAGAGACGCTCCCCTGCCTGCACCTTCTCGGCGATCGGAAGCAGGTGCTTCGCGCGCGGACGCACAGCGAGTTCAAGGTCGTTCGTCGGGAGGATCACTCGGCCTCCCGGGCTCGCACCGCCAGCGTCACGTTGTGCCCGCCGAACCCGAAGGAGTTGGACAGCGCCGCACGGACCGGCCGGTGCGTCGGACCCTCCACCCCGTAGTCGAGGTCGCACTCGGGATCCGGCGTCTCATAGTTGATCGTGGGCGGAATGACACCTCGCTCGCAGACGAGCAGGGAGATGGCGGCCTCGATGGCGCCCGCGGCGCCCAGGGTGTGGCCGGTCATCGACTTGGTGGAGCCGACGATGATCTCCTTCGCCCGCTCACCGAAGACTGCCTTGATCGCGGCAGTCTCCGTGGAGTCGTTGGCCGGCGTCGAGGTCCCGTGCGCGTTGATGTAGTCCACGTCGACGGGATCGAGGCCCGCATCCCGAAGCGCGAGCCGCATGGCGATCTGAGCCCCCGCCCCCCCGGGGGCCGGAGAGGTCATGTGGTAGGCGTCCGCGCTCTGTCCGAAACCCGCGATCTCCCCGAGAATCGTGGCGCCCCTGGCCAGGGCGTGCCCTCTCTCCTCGAGGACCAGGATTCCCGCACCCTCGCCGAGCACGAAACCGTCCCTCGAAAGATCGAACGGACGTGAAGCCGTCTCCGGCGAGTCATTCCGCTCGGAAAGGGCCTTCATCGAGGCAAAGCCCGCAATGCACAGTGGAGTCACGGTCGCCTCGGTACCGCCGGTGATCATCACATCGGTCTCGCCGATGCGGATCGAGCGAAACGCCGCTCCGACGGCATGCCCGCTCGACGCGCAGGCCGAAACGGTGGCGTAGTTCGGTCCGCGAGCGCCGTACTTCATGGAGATCATCCCCGCGGACATGTCTCCAATGAACATGGGGATGAAGAACGGGGACACCCGACCGGGGCCCTTTTCAAGGAGCTTGGCGTGCTGCGTCTCCATCGTCGTCAGCCCGCCGATTCCACTCCCGACGATCACGCCGAATCTCTCGGCCGGCACCGAAGCGACGGCGGCCGAGATGTCCGCCTGCTCTACCGCCTGATCCGCCGCCGCCATCGCGAGCTGGAGGAATCGGTCCGCCCGACGCACCTCCTTGCGATCCATGTACTTCTCGGGATCGAAGCCCTTCACCTCGCATGCGAAGCGCACGGACTGGTCCGAAGCATCGAACTGGGTAATCGGGGCCCCGCCGGAGCGTCCGGCGATGAGCGACTCCCAGGTTTCTTCGACATCCAGACCGACCGGCGTGACGAGGCCGAGGCCCGTGACCACCACGCGCCTGTGTTCTGTCATCCGTCCATCCTCCTCCTTGGGGGGTGGGAGGTTACTCCTTGTCCTGGAGATAACGGATGGCATCACCCACGGTCTGCATCTGCTCGGCGTCCTCGTCCGGGATCTCGACCCCGAACTCCTCCTCGAACGCCATCACGAGCTCGACCGTGTCCAGCGAATCGGCGCCCAGGTCTTCGACGAACGACGCCTCGTCGGTGACCTTGTCCATCTCCACGCCCAGCTCATTGGCGATGATTTCCCTGACTTTGTCGGCAGCGTCGGACATAATCCAAACCTCGGTTGCAGTTGAATTCCAGCCCCGGCGTCTCGACGAGTCGCCGGTCACATCACCATACCGCCATCCACCACCACCACCTGACCGGTAATGTAGGATGACGCGGGGCCTGCGAGGAAGCGCACGGTACCCGCCACGTCCTCCGGAGTCCCGAACCTGCCGAGGGGTATGCGGTCGAAGAGCGCCGCTCGTGCCTCCTCCGGCAGTTCCGCCGTCATGTCGGTGTCGATGAAGCCGGGCGCCACCACGTTGGCCAGTACTCCCCGGGCGGCGAGCTCCTGGGCCACGGACTTCGTGAACCCGACCAGACCCGCCTTGGACGCCGCATAGT
>NZ_JBZQEK010000120.1:0-25057 GCF_058719085.1 Candidatus Benthicola sp. | reverse complement strand
CGACGGGCTGGGGCGTCTCGGCGATCCCGACGAGGGGGCCCGCACCATGGCGGTCGAGAATCACTACCACTGGGTCGAGGCCGCGCGGCTGCTCGGCTGCCACTCGGTCCGCGTGAACGCGGCCAGCGACGGCAGCTGGGAGGAGCAGAGGGCGCTGGCTGCCGATGGCCTGCACCGTCTGGCCCCGTTCGCCGACGGCTACGGGGTCAACGTGATCGTGGAAAATCACGGGGGTCTCTCCAGCAACGGCCGCTGGCTGTCCTCGGTGATCGAAGCGGGAGACCACCCGCGTCTCGGCACCCTTCCGGATTTCGGGAACTTCCGGATCAGCGACAGCGAGCGGTACGACAACTACGTGGGGGTCGAGCAGCTCATGCCCTACGCCCGAGCCGTCTCCGCCAAGACGCATGACTTCGACGCCTCCGGCGAGGAGACGACGCTCGACTACGAGCTGCTGATCCGCATCGTGCTCGACTCTGGGTATCGCGGCTGGGTGGGGATCGAGTACGAGGGGAACCGGCTCGGCGAGCGGGAAGGGGTCCGCCTGACGAAGGCCCTCCTCGAGAGGGTGCGGGACCGGCTGGAGCCCGAGTACGTCTGAGGTGGGCCAACCCGGAGCACGAAACGCATGACCACGCCCGCCCGGCTCTCCCAGGGCCGCATCTTCCGCTTCTGGTCGCCGCTCGCCGCCACGTGGCTGATGATGGCCGCCGAAGGGCCGTTCCTGGCCGCGGTGATCGCGCGGCTTCCCGACCCGAAGTACAACCTGGCGGCACACGGTGTGGCGTTCGCCTTCGCGGTGCTGATCGAGGCCCCGGTGATCATGCTGATGAGCGCCTCGACCGCCCTGGTGGAGGACTCGACCTCTTACCGGAGGCTTCGCAACTTCGCGAACGCGCTCAACGTCGCCTCGACCGCGCTGCTGCTCGCCGTGCTCATCCCGCCGGTCTACGACTTCGTGATGCGTACCCTGATCGGCCTTCCGCCGGAGGTCGCCGACCTGACCTACGGCGCCCTGTGGCTGTTCCTCCCGTGGCCGGCCGCGATCGGGATCCGCCGCTTCGTGCAGGGCGTGCTGATCCGTTCCGGTCGGACGCGTCTCGTGGCGACCGGGACGCTGATCCGGCTGACCGCCATGTCGGCCACGGCGATCCTGGTCTCTATGCTCACGGACGTGCCCGGCGCCTGGGTCGGCGCGGCTTCCCTCTCCGTCGCCGTGGTCACCGAGGCGATCGCCGCCCGCTGGATGGCATCGCGGGCCATACGGGAGCTCCTGGATGGCCCGGAACGGGCGGACCCGTCGGGTGAGACGCTGGGATACCGGAGGATCTCGAGTTTCTACTTCCCGCTTCTCCTGACCTCGATTCTCGGGCTCACGGTGCACCCGATGCTCACCTTCTTCATGGGGCGCTCCGCCTATCCGGTGGAGTCACTGGCCGTCTTTCCGGTCGTCCAGGCCCTCTCCTTCATCTTCCGCGCGCTCGGGCTGAGCTTCCAGGACGCCGCCATCGCCCTGCTCGGGAAGAAGAACGAGCACTTCCCGGAACTGGCCCGCTTCGGGACCGTCCTCGGCGTCGCGGTCACCGTCGGCCTGGCGGCGATCGCCTTCACGCCGCTGGCCGACGTGTGGTTCATCACCATCTCGGGACTGAGCCCGGAGCTCGCGCAGTTCGCCCTCACGCCGACCCGGATCATGGTCGTGCTCCCGGGGCTCTCGGTGCTGCTCTCCTTCCAGCGGGCGATCCTGATGCAGTCACGGGTGACGCAGCCGATCACCGTGGCGACGATGCTGGAAGTGGCCGCGATCGCCGTGCTGTTCGCGTTCGGTGGCTGGTGGATCGGCCTGGTCGGCGTCACGGCCGCCTTCATCTCGTACGTCGGGGGGCGCACGCTGAGCACGACGTACCTGGGCTGGCACGTGCGGCGAGTGCTCTCCGGGCGCTGACCTGAGACGAGGCCGCCAGCCGCGAGAAGAACTCAGTCGAGCTTCTTGATCCGCACGTTCCGGAAGTAGACGCTCGTGTCCCAGTCGTGGTTCTGGAGCCCGATGTAGCCCCGGTCGGCGAAGTCGCGGATCTTGCCGCGCGGCTCCGCGACCCAGTCCACGACCTGCACGCCGTTCAGCGTCACGGTGATCCGCTCGCCGACGAACGAGATCTCCATGTCGTTCCACTCGCCGGCTGGCTTCGCGAGGTCCTCGCTCGGCGGCTCGGCGTCGTAGACGGCGCCGGTCCGGTGGATGGCCTCCTCGGACGTGGCGTGGATCTGGATCTCGAAGCTGTGATAGATGTACTCGTCGCTCGTCACCATCTCCGGCACCCGGAGGAAGATCCCGGAGTTGGCGTTGGGGACCGAGGTGTTGAACTCGAGGCGCAGCACGAAGTCGCCGAACCTCTCCGCCGAGTACCAGAGCAGACCCATGCCGCCGTGCGACGCGAGGATCCCGGTGTCGTGATCGAGCGTGAAGTAGCCGGGTCCGTAGTGGTTCCACCCGTGCTTGTGGAATCCGCCGTCCTCCCACTCCCCGATGAGGGGGACGAATCCATCGGCGAGCTCCTGCTCGGTGATCCGTGCCACCGGTCCTGCGGCCGCGTTCGCCATTCCGTCCTCCGCCACGGTGGACAGCTCCTGCGTCCCGGACGCGGACGACGCCTCCGGCGACTCGCTCGATTCCTCGGCCGACCAGGTGAGGAGGCCGAACACGGCGGCGCCGAGCGCCACCAGAGCGATGAGCATCTTCCGTCCGTTCATGTCTGCCTCCCCGGATTCCACTCGCCGCGCGCCACCGCCGGAACGAACGACTCCAGGTCGGCCGGCGGGAAGGAAATGGTTCGTTCCTGCTCGACGCTCATGTACGCCGTCATCAGCAGCTCGGTCACGGCGACGCCGTCCTCGAAGGTCTCATCCGGCATGCGGCCCTCGCGGAACGCCCGGACCATGTGCCGGTTCTCGCCCACGTAGCCGTACTCCGCCTCCTCGTCGGCCACGATCGGCATCACGCCGGTCTCGGCGTTCTGCTTTTCGACCAGGTCCTCGCCCGTGTCTCCCGTGACCTCGCGGCTCAGGAACACTTTCGGGCCGGCGTCGAGGGAGTTGATCTCGAGCGAGTACTCGGGACCGAGCAGCTCCATGCTGAGACGGAGCCCGGCCCCGACGAAGCACCACGAGGTCGTGACCTCGACGATGCGGCGCCCGCCCCCCCGGTCCCGGTATTCCACCAGGGCGCGGGCGAAGTCCTCGGCCGGTCGGTTGACGTAATCCAGCTTTCCGCCGCTCATCTCGGCCAATCGGGCCGCGTACTTCGGGCGCTGCCACTTCAGGACATCGGCGTGCGCGGTCACCTTGACGGGCGTGAGCTCGTCTCGCGAAGCGCCCGGGGGCGTGAGGAGAAACCGCGCCACCTCGACGGAGTGGCACATCATGTCGTTGAGGACGCCTCCGCCCTGGAGCTCGCCCTCCCAGAACCACGGCATGTGCGGCCCGCTGTGCTCCTCGGCGGAGCGGGCCAGGTAGGGCGGGCCGGTCAGGGCGGCGCCGCGCGACCAGATGATGTCGCGTCCCCGCACCACGGCGGGGGTGAAGAGCTGGTTCTCGAGGTACCCGTGCAGGAGCCCCGCCTGCTCGGCCAGCTCGAGCATCCGCCGGGCCTCCGCGGCGTTCCGGCCGAGCGGCTTCTCGCACGCCACCCCGACGAGCTCCCCCTTCCCGGACTCGATCGCCTCGACGATCTCCTCCATGACGTCGATGCGGGTGAAGTTGGGGGCACAGATCCAGATCGCGTCGATGGCCGGATCGGCCACCATGTCGGTGACGCTGTCGTAGGCCCTCGCCTCCCCGACGCCGAGGTCGCGGGCGATCCCGGCGGCCTCCTCGGCCGTCTCGCGGGTCCGACTCACCACGCCGAGGACGTCGGCATCCCGCACGCCGACGAACGAGCGGATGTGGAAGCGCGCCACGAACCCTCCACCCACGAACCCGATTCCCAGTCTATCGATCATCGTCATGGAGCTCCTTGTTCAGCTGCCCTCGACTTCCACCCGCCCGGATTCCTCCCGGAAGAACAGGAGGAACGCCACGGCGCAGACGATCGTCAGCGCGCAGGGCACCAGGAAGACGTTCGTCCAGTCGGTCCCCGCCTCGGTGGTGAAGAAGTCACGCACGCCTCCGGCGAACAGGCTTCCGAGGAACCGCCCCAGCCCGAGCGCGATGATGGCGATCAGGCTCTGGGCGGAGGCCCGGATGTCCGGAGGCGCGACCTTGTCCACGTAGATGAAGGCGGCCACGAAGAAGAACACGTAGCAGAAGCCGTGCAGGGTGAGCGACGCGATGACCAGCCACGTGGGGCTTCCGATCGCGAAGATCACGTAGCGGATCGGCCAGGCGATCACCCCGATCGCCAGCGTCTTCCGCATTCCGTACCTCTTCAGTGCCCAGGAGAGAAGGAACGCCATCACGAAGATCTCGGCGAACTGGGCGATCGTCATCACGGCGGGGATGTTCCGGCTCGAGATCCCGATGGCCTCGGACTCGAGGAAGGGGGCCGTGAGGATGTAGTAGAACTCGAGCTCCGTGGCCACCACGAAGGTGATGCCGACGAAGACGGCGAAGTCCTTCACCTTCAGCATCTTCATCGATTCGAGGAAGGCCCACGGATTGACCCCCTCCTTCTGCGGCGGCGTGTGGGGGAGGAGGAAGGACTGCAGGCCCATGGCGATGGAGAGGATCCCCGCCAGGAAGAGCATGTCGCCCTGCATGGCCGGCAGGACGTCGCTCTCGCCGAACCAGCGCCAGCCGGTGAGCATCCACCCGGCCGCGATCCAGCCGAGCGTGCCCCACACGCGGATGGCCCCGAACTCTTTCTCGGAGTCCTCCATGTTGGCCATCGCGATGGAGTTCGTGAGGGCCAGGGTGGGAGCGTACAGCAGGCAGTAGACGAGCATGAGCACGAACATCGCGTCGAAGCTCGTGGTCCGCGCCACCACCAGCAGGAGGACGCCGCCGGTGAAGGCGAGAAATCCGATCACCCGCTCGGTGGAGAAGTACCGGTCGGCCACCTGGCCGCCGACGATGGGGGCGATGATGGTGGCCAGCGGGAGCAGGGCGTAGATCCAGCCGACCTGCCCCCCGCTGAACCCGAGGTCGCCGAGGAGGTGCGAGGAGAGGACCGGCGCCCACGCGCCCCAGATGGCGTACTGCAGGAACATCATGGCGCCGAGCTGGATCTTCCGGCCCCGGGCCCCGCCGCCGGCCGTCGTGACCGGCGGGACGTTCGATGCCTGGCTCATGCGCGCCTCAGATGATCAAGCGCTGGATCGGATCCCAGTACACCCGCCGGCCCTCGAGATACGATTTCGTGGCCATGTGGCAGGTGATCGCCTCCTCGACTCCACGGTCGATGTTGCAGCTGGTCTCGCCGCCGTACCGGATGGCGTTGAGCCACTCGCGCAGGTGCAGGTAGTAGGTGCTGACGCGGCGGCCGCCCCGGTAGGTGAACAGGAGCCCGCGGCTGGCGAAGTACTCCTGCGTGGGCGTGGTCACGGCGTCGACGCCCCGGAACCCGCTCTGGTAGGTCAACATGGGCCGGTCGGTCTTCACCATCCCTTCCTCCAGCATCTCCTGGTAGCGGGTGCTGGATCCGTCGGCGGTGACCTTGAGCCGCTCACCCACCTCCATGGTGGCGTCGTGTCCCATCATCACCGTTCCGCGGTTGTCTCCGTTCGCCAGCGTCGCGCTGTACAGCAGCGTGAGATCGCGGTCCGGGTATTCGAAGGTGGCCTGCCAGACGTCGGGGACGTCCCGGCCGTCCTTGAAGAAGTAGATCCCGCCGGAAGCCACCGCCGAGTGCGGGATTCCGAGATCGAGGATCTGGTTGATCGCGTCGTACTCGTGCGACAGGAGGTCGCCCGAAAGGCCGGTGCCGTAGTCGTACCAGCACCGCCAGCGGAAGAAGCGCTCGAGGTTGAACGGCACCTTGTTGGGGGCCGCCTCCTGGAACAGCTCCCAGTCGATGTTCCGCGGGCTCGCGTCCTCGGGAATGTCCCACACCCACGCGCCCCACGGGGTATTCCGGTTCGTGGTCGTCTCGACCAGGGTGATGGGTCCGAGGATGCCCTTCTCCACCACCTGCCGCGCCTTTCCGTGGCTCTCCATCTGCCGGTTCTGGTGACCGAGCTGAAACACGATGCCGGAGCCTCGCACCGCATCCGCCATCGGCCAGACTTCTTCCGGCGCGCGGGTCATGCACTTCTCGCAGTACACGTGCTTGCCGGCGTTCGCGGCCGCGACCGTGATGCGGGAGTGCCAGTGGTCCGGCGTGGCGATGACCACCGCATCCACGTCCGGGGCGTTCACCAGCTCTTCGAAGTGGCGGTACCGCTTCGCCGGCTTCAGCTGCCGGGTGTCACCGCCGGGGCGCAGAGGCTGAGTGGAGGCGGCGATCGCCCGCTCCGCCCGCGCATCGTACAGATCGCACACGGCGGTGAGCTCGAGGTTCAGGTTCTCCTGCTCGAGCCACTCGTCCAACCACGTGTCGCGAGGGTTCTCGATCTTGGCCTCGCGGCGGGCCTGTATCCAGTCCGGATGGGCGAAGCCGAGGCTGCGGATCAGCGACTCCCCCTCGCCCCCGTATCCGACGATCCCGATTCGGAGCGTCTCGGGGTGCGTCATCGTCTCGAGCTCCGAGAACACCGCCGCGCCCTCGTCCTCGATGCCGAGCTCCTCGAGCAGGCGCTCCCGCTCGTGCTTCGCGAGACCGCGGCGTCGCAGCGCCGCGTAGCCGAGCGCCCCGACCACCGGAACGGTGGCCAGCGCCTTCACCAGGTCGCGTCGGCCGATCCCCCCGGACGAGCCTTCCCTCGAATCCGCGAGATCGTCGTCTTCGGGCGGCTCGCCGCCGCCGGCCGCCTCGGTCACCGGCTCCCCGGATTCGGCCGCCGCGGAGTCTCCCGCTGCCGCCCCGGCCGCCTCTTCGTCGGAGAGGCCGGCCTCGGGAGCGTCCTGTTCCTCGAATCCGTCTTCGTCCTGGGCGTCACCGGGCACGTCGTTCTCGCGCCTCTCGTCGTCGCCGGGTCGAATCTCATCAGTCATCGGTCGTCCTCCGTGCGGTTCCGAGTGGGCTTCAGGCGTAGGATTCCTGGGCCGAGCCGCGTGCTCGCGCGAGCCGCAGCAGCCGGTCCACTCCGACGATGTGCCCCGTCGGGAAGAACAGCGTCACGAGCAGGGCGAACAGCTCGATCAGCGTCTTGTTGATGATCAGGTACGATCCCTCGGCCGGAATGGTGTACACGAGACCGGGCCACGGGGGCGTGGCCAGGTAGTAAAGCGCCAGCATCACGATTCCGAAGAAGGTGGCCGTGCGCGTCAAACCTCCGAGCATGAGGCCGAGGCCGATGAGGATCAGCCCCCACACGTTCAGGAAGTCGACCAGGGCGAGGGTGGACGGGTTCGAGGCCAGGTCCACGAACCAGCCGGACAGGAAGCCCTGCGACTGGTCGAGGAACCCGGCCGCCGTCCAGTAGGCGTTGGCCGCCTTGGCGACTCCCTCGTAGAAGAAATGCCACCCGATGGCGAACCTGAGGGCCACCAGGGCGGTGAGCTGGGCGCCCGAGTAATCCGATCGCATCACACACCATCCTCTTCGGTGAGGGGTTCGGTGGAGGTCATCCGGGTCCATCCGGCCGAGTGGGTCCGGCGCCCACCGGCGTCGATCACCATGCATTCGAAGCCGGGCAGGGAGTCGATGAAGCGGACGCCATCGCCCGGGAGCATGAGCAGTGCAGCCGTGGCCAGGGCGTCGGCCGCGTATACGTTGGGTCCGGTCACCGTGACGCTGAGGGCCTGGTCCGGCGATCGACCGGTCCGGGGACTCACGATGTGGTGCCACGAGCCCTCGGGATCGTACCGGGCCTCGTAGCCCCCCGAGGTGGCCACGGCGCCCGAAGACAGGCTGAGCGTGCCGGGAAGGACGCCGCCGTGTCTCGGGTCGCGGATGGCGATCCGCCACGCCCTCCGGTCCTCGCGTTCACCGGAGGCGCGAATGTCGCCGCCGGCGTCGATCAGGTAACGGCCGATTCCGTGGGCCTCGAGCACGGACGCCATCGCGTCGACGATGAAACCCTTCGCAATTCCGTCCAGGGTGACACCCATGCCATCCCGCTCGAGCCGGACGTCCCGTCCCTCCACCCGAACGTCGGACGCCCCGGTGCGCTCGAGCGCCTCGCGCCAGGCGACCGGGTCCACGGGGTCTCCGCCGGCCACGGACTCCGATCGCTTCAGGAGATCCACGAGGGGCTGAACCGTGACGTCGAACGCGCCCCCGCTCGCATCGTGGACCGCCGCCGACCGATCGAGCAGGGCGGTCAGCTCCGGCGGAGCCCCGGAGAGGCGCCCCTCGGCGTTCAGCACGCCCACGGCGGAGGCGGAGTCGAACCGGTTCAGCAAGCCGATGAGGCGGTCCATCTCGGCCAGGGCGCGCTCGGCGGCGTCCTCGAGCAGGTGGCGCGACGGGTGGATGGCGGCGATCGAGACGCGGGTGCTCATCGCCCGCTCGTCCAGGACCAGCTTGTGGTCGCCGGACGGAAGCACCGTGTCCTCGAGATGCTGGGGGGCCGGACGGGCGGGCTCGAAGCCCAGCTCGATCAGTGCGGCCGTGGTCCCGGTTTCGCGTTCCCCGTGCGCTTGATTCACAGGCTCAGCGAGTACCACCGGTTGCAGCCAAAATGGCCGGTGTCGCCCATGGGTGCCTCCAGGGGGAGGAAGCCGAATCGGCGGTAAAGGTCTCGTGCCTTCTCCATTTGCGCCAGTGTTTCGAGGTAGCACTTCCGGTAGCCGAGGTCGCGTGCCGCCTCCAGACACGCCTCCAGCAGCTTCCGCCCCAGTCCGAGGCCGCGGGCGGAGGGAAGCAGGTACATCTTCCTCAACTCGCACACGCCGGGGTCGGCGCCGGCCAGGGGACCGATGCCGCCTCCGCCCACGATCTCGCCGTCGACCTCGGCGATGTAGTAGGCCGCGCCGGGGCCCGCGTACGCGCCGGACATGGCCGACAGCTCCGGATCCCGGTCGGTGAACCCCTCGCCCGTGGCACCGAGCTCCTCGAGCACCGCCCGGATCACGCCCTCGATCGTCGGGTCGTCCTCGGGACGGATGGGACGGATGATGGCGGTTTCGCTCACGAGGAGTCCCCTCCGCGATCGGGTTCCTCTTCCGAGTCTCCCGGTGCGGACCGAGACTCTCCCGGGGCCGACACGCCGGCGCCGGCGGGGACCACGATCTTCGGTTTCCCGGACTCGCTCTCCCGCTCGGCGGCGAGGAACTCGTCCACCTCGGTCGGCACGAGCAGGCTGTCCGCGATTCCGGCAATTTCCTCCGCGTTGCGCCACGCCTCCTCGAGCGTTGCCAGCTCGCCCTCCATGGCGCGCCGCTCGGCTTCCTCGTGTGTGGCCATCTCGATCGCCAGCCGGATGTCCTTGGGAAGCTTGGCGAGGGACCCCGCCGTGGCCTTCGCGAGCTTCTTCGGATTGTCCCCGGCCTTCTCGCGGCGCAGCCGCTCCGACTCGAGAACGGCCTGATCGAGGAACGACTCCGGGTCTCCGACGGTCTCGATCCTCCGGACCGCGTCCGCCACCGTCTTCTTCGAGCCACCGGCGCGGTTCGCGCGGGCCATCAGCTTACCGGCCACCTCCATCGCCTCATCGTCGGAGTAGACCAGCGTCTCACCATCGCCGCTCGAGAATCCGCTGCTCCAGCCCCGCGCGTACTTCACGTGCAGTTCCCAGCTGCCCTCGCCGGTCGGCAGGAAGCGGGACTTCTCCAGATGCTTCAGCTGAACCTTGATCTTCTCGTCGCTGTCGGGGTGGCGCATCCGCACGGCGACGCGCTCGTTCATCACCCCGCGGACGAGGTTCGAGAGCCCCCAGTAGCTTCCGCCGATGGACACGCCCGCGACTGCGCCGCCGACCACCACGAGCCCGATCGCCCCGACGCCCGCCGTCGTGTACAGGATCGAGCGCTTCCGCCTCCGACCGAACTGGTCGCCGTATCGCCAGGCCGCGAACTCGCCACGCATCGGTCGTCCGAGGCGGACGAGCTCGAGGCCCTCCGGGAGCTTCGCCATACCGATGTTGTCCGTGGAGACGCGGAGACGGGTGTCGCGGAAGAGGCGCTCGCACTCCTCGATCACCTCCCAGCGGATCTCGAGGGGAGAGAGGTTCCACCGCTCGCACTTCCGACAGATCACCCACAGACGTCCCTTGGACGCGTCGAAGGAGATGCGGCGGCCGATCGGGAAGATCTCGATCACCTCGTTGGTGCCGAGGGATTGATTGCAGAAGATGCACGTCGAGTACATGAGCATTTTACGGACCTCGTCTCGAGGATTCGCGCTTCATCCTCAAATACACGCTCGTACTCCGTGGTCTTCGGTCGCGGACGGGACGATCTGGCGCCAATCTGACGAATCGGCCCGCCAGGCAACTCGATGCACCTGCACGGGGCATGAGTACGACCGTCCTCATGCCCCGCAATTCCCTCCCTCCTAAAGTGTTGCTGGAACATGCGGGGCGCGAGTCCGCAGCGTGGATTCTGGCACGAATGGTGTAGCGGTTGGGAGATCGGCGAACCTGACGGACACTCGGAAGGAACAGGGAGATCATGGTGAACGTGCGATATCTGGCCGGCCTTTCCGCCCTGGCGCTCGTCTGGGCGTGCTCGCCGGCCGACCAGGCCGGCTCGGACGCTGCGGCCGAGGCCGGTGAGGCAGGACCGGTGGCGGATCAGCAGTCGGCGGATGAGGCGGCGACTGGAGCCGCGGCGGCGACCCCTCTCATGGAGCGCGCTCGGGTCCTCTTCGAAGTCGTACCGGAAGAGCCGCCCGATCTGGAGGACAATCCGATCACCCCGGCGAAGGTCGAGCTCGGCAGGAAGCTCTACTTCGACCCGCGGCTGTCGGAGAGCTGGCTGATCAGCTGCAACACGTGCCACAACCTCGGACTCGGTGGCGTGGACCTCATGGAGACCTCGATCGGCCACGGCTGGCAGGCCGGCCCTCGGAACGCTCCCACCGTGCTCAACTCGGTCTACAACCTCGCCCAGTTCTGGGACGGGCGTGCGGCGAGCCTGATGGAGCAGGCCCAGGGCCCGGTGCAGGCGGCCGTCGAGATGAACAGCACCCCCGCCAGGACGGTCGAGACGCTGCGTTCGATCCCGGACTACGTGTGGCTGTTCGGCGAGGCCTTCGAGGACGACCCGGACCCGGTCACGTTCGAGAACATGGCCCGGGCGATCGAGGCGTTCGAGGCCACGCTCGTCACGCCGAACGCCCCGTTCGACCAGTACCTCGAGGGGTCGGCGGACGCGCTCGGAGAGGAGGCGGAGCGAGGACTCGGCCTGTTCATGGACGTGGGGTGCACGGCCTGTCACGGCGGGATCCTGCTCGGCGGCTCGAGCTATCAACGCTTCGGGGCGGTGCGGAATCCAGGCGCGGAGCTCCTGCCAGCGGAAGACCGCGGTCGCTTCAACGTCACCGGGAACCCGAACGACGAGTTCGCCTTCAAGGTCCCGGTGCTCCGAAACGTGGAGCTCACGGCTCCCTACTTCCACACGGGCAAGGTATGGGAGCTCGAGGAGGCCGTCGCGGTGATGGGCGCCGCGCAGCTCGGCCGCGACTTCACACCGGACGCGATCTCTGCGATCACGGCGTTCCTGGTCTCCCTGACGGGCGACCAGCCCGAAGTCGAGTACCCGGTCCTTCCCGTACACACGGCCGAGACGCCCCAACCGGATCCGTGGGCGGGCCTCGGCGGCGATCACTGAGGCGAATGCGCGCGTAGCCCGGGGCCGCTGAACAGCCTCGCGGGCCGGCGTTCGCGGGAATGCTGGCCCGCCTGGCATCCGACGGGTAGGGTAGGGCATGCGCATCGTGTCCCTGTGTCCCAGCCTCACCGAGCTCGTGTTCGACCTCGGCCTCGGCGATTCGCTCGTGGGCGTCACGAAGTTCTGCGTGCACCCGGCCGACGGGGTTCGCGACATCGAGAAGGTCGGCGGTACGAAGACGCCGAAGGTGCCGCGCATCGTTGAGCTCGCCCCCGACCTCGTGCTCCTGAACCAGGAAGAGAACCGACTCGAAGACGCCGAAGCGCTCGAGGCTGCGGGTATCCCCTGTCACACCAGCTTTCCGAAGACGGCGATCGACACGGCGGAGATGGTGCGCTCGATCGGTGACGCGGTGGAGCGTCCGGAGGAAGCGGAGCGCATCGCGCGGTCGATCGAGGAGGCCGCCCGGCGCGCCCGTGGCGCAGCGGCCGAGGTTGGATCGCCGGTACGGTACGCCTACCTGATCTGGCGCGAGCCGCTGATGACGGTGAGCGACGACACGTTCGTGGCCGATCTGCTCGGACTGGCCGGCGGGCGGAACGTGTTCGGCGATCGACCGAAGCGTTACCCGGTGGTGGAGGCCGAAGAGCTGGCCGCAGCCGCTCCGCGGGCCGTCTTCCTCTCGACGGAGCCGTTCCCGTTCCAGCCGAAGCACGTCGACGAGATCGCCCGGGCCTCGGGTCTCGCCCCCGAGATCTTCCACATCGTGGACGGAGAGATGTTGAGCTGGCACGGCTCGCGCACGCCGGCCGGGATCGACTATGCGGTCGAGGTGATCGGCGCGGCGCGGGGAGAGGACTGACGGCGGCGCAGGCTGATTCCTCGGCCTGTTGAGGGCGGGTGCTGGGCTGATCCCTCGGCGCGTTGATGGTGGGTGCTCGATCCCAACGCCGCGTGTGGATAACCCGTGCGTCTGCTCTTCCCTCTTCGTTGATAGCGGTCCGCGCACTCTGCCTGTTTCGTGGATAGCGGTCCGCGCGCTCCCCCGTGTTTCGTGGATTTTGGTCCGTGCGCTCCCCCGTGCGTTGAGAATGGGTCCGTGCACTCCCCCTTTTCGTTGATGGCCGGTTGAGGTTTTCGGTTATTGTTCGGTCATGAGCGACCGACCGACGACGGACCTGGAGACGCTGGAGACGCTGGAAGAAGAGATCGCGGTGCTGGCGGCGCACCTGCACGCCGGGGAGCACCGCCTGCTCGAGCTGGTGGGGGAGTTCGACCGACGGAAAGGGTGGGAGCTGGGCGGCCACCGGAGCTGCGCCCACTGGCTGGCCTTCCGCACCGGTCTCGACCTCGGAGCGTGCCGGGAGCGGGTGCGTGCGGCGCGCGCCCTCTCGGATCTCCCCCGAACGAGCGCGGCCATGAGCCAGGGCGAGCTCAGCTTCTCGCAGGTGCGGGCGCTGACGCGTGTGGCGACGCCGGAGAACGAGTCGGACCTGCTGGATCTGGCGCGTGGAGCGACGGCGGCGGAGCTGGAGCGCATGGTGCGGGCGTGGAAGCTGGGGAGCCGCGAGAAGGAGATCGACCGGGAGCGGGAGCGGCACGAGGGGAGGCGCCTGTCGGTGTTTCCCGACCTGGACGGCCTGTACGCGGTCCAGGGCCGGCTCACTCCGGAGCAGGGAGCGCTGCTGATGCGCGCGGTGGAGGCGGCCTCGGACGCGCTGTACCGGAGGCGAGGCGTTTCCGCGGAAACGCCGGCCGGGGGATCGCCGGACTCGGCGGAAGAGTCGGCGCGGCGGCGTGCGGATGCGCTGGCGCTGGTGGCCGAGCGGGCGCTGGCGGCCGGGTTCACGGAGGGACCGCTCAGCGGAACGAGGGCGGAGCGCTACCAGGTGGTGCTGCACGTGGACGCGGAGACGCTGCGGGAAGAGGGCAGTGGACTCGGGCGCTCGGCGCTGGAGGACGGGACGCGCGTTTCCGCGGAAACGTCGAGGCGGCTGTCGTGCGACGGGTCGGTGGCCGAGGTGAGGCACGGCAAAGACGGATCTCTGCTCGACGTGGGTCGGAAGCGGCGCACGGTGCCGCCGGCGCTGAGGCGGGCGCTGGAGGCGAGGGACCGGGGGTGCCGGTTTCCGGGCTGCGGGCTGAGGTTCACGGACGCGCACCACGTGCGGCACTGGGCCGACGGAGGGGAGACGAAGCTCGGGAACCTGGTGCTCCTGTGCTCGCGGCATCACCGGCTGCTGCACGAGGAGGGGTGGAGCGTCGAGTGGTGGGGCCGGGACGCAGAGGGCCGGCACCCGGCGTTCACCGACCCGAGGGGACAGGTGCACCTCGGCACGCGGCCGAACCCGCCCCGGCTCGAGGCGGACCCGGTCGCGACCCTGGTGGAGAGAAACGAGCGGCGCGGCGTCAGACCCGGCTTCTACACCGCCGGCGCACGCTGGAAACGGCCGCGCGACATCCCCGACGACGTCTGGCTCCGAGCCCGCGAGGCCGTCGGGTAGCTGACGCTGACCTCAAACGGGGAGCCAGTCAGGCCGCCGACCCGGCAGGCTCCTCCGCGTGACCTCAGCCGGTCGGCCGGACCAGCTGGTAGACCCTCACGTACTGAACTTCGAGATCGTCGCGCCACACCCCGTACATGCGATCGCCCTTGAGCGAGAACGGGGTGAAGCGGTCGGGTATGCGGACCATTCCGACCAGGCGTCCCTCCGCGTCGAACACGTCCCACTCGTCGGTGACACCGGGGTCGAGCATCGGGTTCCAGTTCTCCTGCTCCTCGGCCGTCATCTCGCTCGGCACGCCGGCGCGCTGGATCCAGAGCTCGTTCTCCGGACCGCTCCGCATCTGCGTGAAGGCAGGGAAATGGTCCTCGAAGGTGACGTTCTGCATGATCTGATCGACGAACTGGGGCGGCACGCCCTGCTGGTCGAAGACCTTGCCGAGCATCTCCTCGATGATCTCGATGTCCTCCTCGCTGACGGCCTTCCGCTCGATCGGTACCGCGATGACCCGGTGGAGCGTGCCCTCGAGATCGTACACGCTGATCCGGTAGACGTCGCTCATCGCGAAGGCCAGCGAGCCGTCGTTCAGCAGCGTCCACGCGGGTTCGGGCACGAAGAAGTGGAACTCGGGCAGTCCGCTCGAGAACGAGAAGGTCTCTCCGCGGGGCGGCGTGAGGAGGGTGTCCGTGATCGCTCCATCGTACGCCTGTCGAGCGATCAGGTCCTTGTCTTCCTGCACTTCCTGGTTCGGGAGATTGAGCGCTCGACGCTGGGCCACCAGGGCACCCTGGTCCGACATCTCCCAGCGCATCGGGATCCCCTCCTCCATGCGGATCGGGAAGCTCATCGGCTCGGAGTCATCGAGGAAGTAGACGTTGACTCGCTGGTTCCCCGCGTCGGGCACGAGCACGGTATCGCCGCGGCCCACCATGAGGAGGGCCGCCTGGGGACCGAGCTCACCGGGCCCGGAGCCGGGCTGGCCGATGGTGCGCTCGAAGGTTCCCTCGGGCGAGAACACCTTGACGTGTCCGGCCTGCTGGTCGAGCACGAGGATCCGGCCATCCGAGGTCACGTCCAGGCCCGCGATCTGGCCGAACTGGTAGTTCGGATCGCCCGCCGCCTCGCCGAAGGTGAGGACCTCCTCGAAGGTCCAGACCTCCCCGGCCTGCATCGGCTGGAGCGTGTTCCGCACGACCTCGACCCCTGCGCTGTCCTCGACCGTGCCCGCCCAGTCGCCGCCCCCGTCGGCGGTGCCGCCGCAGGCCGCGAGGAGCAACAGGAGGCCCGCGGAAGCGCCCGGAAGAAGACCGGCTATCCTCGACTGTGTCATGTCTGCCGCCCTGGGTTGAGTGTTCGGGTCACGCGGTCGTCTCGCCAAAACCGAGGATCCTCATGACCCGCACGTACTGTACGTCGAACTCGTCCCTCCAGATACCGTAGATCAGGTCGTCCTTGAAAGTGACCGGCTGGAACCGGTGTGGCATCTCGATCGAGCCCAGGTACCGGCCCTCCGAATCGAAGATGTCCCACTCGCGCGCGCCCAGGTCGAGCTGCGGGTTCCAGGTCTCCTGCTCCTCCGCGGTGAGTTGGGTGGGCTGTTGTACCCGCTGTACCCAGAGGCTCCCGTCCGGTCCCGGCAACATCTGGAGGAAGGCCGGGAAGTTGTCGGCGAGATTGAAGGTGGAGAGGATGATCTCCATCTGCTGCGGAGGGATGCCCTGTTCGGATAACAGACGTTCGAGCGTCTCGAAGAAGAGGTCCTTGTCTGCCTGCGTGACGGCCTGCCGCTCGAGGGGAAGCGAGATCACCTTGGTCAGGTCGCCGGCGGCGTCGAACACGCTGATCCGGAACACGTCGTTGACCGCGAAGGCGATCGCATCGTCCCCGACCACCGACCACACGGGCTCCGGCGAGAAGATCATGCGCTTCGGCTGGCCTTCGTCGGTGAAGGTCAGGGTCTCACCACGCCTCGGCGTCATGAGCGTGTCCACGATCGCGCCGGTGTAGTCCGCCCGCACAATGAGGTCCAGCGTGTCGCGCTGCTGGGTGTTCGGCAGGTTCAGCGACCGGAGCTGATACACAAGGTCCCTGTCTCCCATCATGTCCCACCGGGCCGGGATGCCGCGCTCGAAGCTCATGCGGAAGCTGGCGGGATCCGAGCCATCCGCGTTCATGACGTTCACTCGCTGGTTGCCCAGGTCCGGAACGATCAGGGTGTCTCCTCGACCCACGAGCACGGGACCGACTCCGCCACCGAACTCGCCCGGGCCCGAGCCCGGCTGCCCGATCGTCATTTCGTATACGCCGTCGGGCGAGAACACCTTCAGGTGCTGCGCCTGCTGGTCCACGATGTAGATCCGGCCGTCGCCGGCCACCGCGACGCCGCCCGCGGGAATGTTGCCGAACTGGTAGTCCGGGTCGCCCGCGGCCTCGCCGATCGTCATCACGTCCTCGAGGGTCCACGCATCGCCTTCGCTCCACAGCGGGGTGAGCGTGTTCTTGACGAGCTGCACGCCGGCGCTGTCCTCCACCGTCCCGGCCCAGTCGGCGGCTCCCCCGGCCTCTCCACCGCACGCCGCGGCGAACACGAGCACCGGGATGAACCAGAGTTTGCTTCGCATGCCGATATCCTCCCCGGGAGCTCCCTTCCGACGGGGGAAGCTCCAGCTCTATGTGTGAAGGGCAGCCGGCGGCTGTCCTCGAGGGGTCCGTCACTCGATCCGTCCGTCGTGCAGTTCGGCAGACAGGCCGGAAGTCCGATCTGTCGGGCGCCCGCACCCCGAACTACACGCTATCCTTCCGATTCATCGGACTCACCCGCCTCCGGAGGTTCGCCGAACTCCGCGAACACCACGTGCGTGCCGCAGGGGGTGCGGACGCCGACTTCCCGGGCCCCGTAGAACGTGGTGCGTTCCGGAAACGTCTGTTCCGCGCCCTGCGCCTCCGCCGAGGCCAGCCGTCGCTTCAAGTCGTCGAGGTCCGCCACCTCTATGAACAGGCCGAGCCCGTCCCGCGTGTACTCGAGATCGGCCAGCGTCGGCATGTCGGCTGCCACGCTGGCGCGGCTCTGGTACATGATCTCGACTCCGCCCCGAGCCATGGCCGCGAAGCCGATCCGGTCGCCCTCGGGCACCTCGATCGTCTTCTCGAACCCGAGCGCTTCCCAGAAGCCGAGGCAGGGCTCCACTTCCTCCACCAGCAATACGGGCGTCAGCTTCTTCACGGTTTCTCGCTCCTCGGGGGCTCAGGGATACAGTCGATCGATCGTCCACCCTCCGTCCGACCGGGTGTATCGCAGCCGGTCGTGCAGCCGGTTCGCCCGGCCCTGCCAGAACTCGATCACCTCGGGGTCGACCCGGTACCCGCCCCAGAACTCGGGGAGCGGTACTTCTCCGCCCGCGAAGCGCTCCTGAACCTCCCGGAAGCGCCGCTCCAGCTCCTCCCGGCTCTGGAGCACCGAGCTCTGGTCCGAGGCCCAGGCCCCGATGCGGCTGCCGCGTGGACGGGAGTCGAAATAGGCACGGGACTCCTCCGTGGAGGTCTTCTCCACCCGGCCGTTGATCCGGACCTGACGGTGCAGGACCGGCCAGTGCACCGTGAGGGCGGCGTGCGGGTTCTCGGCGATCTCGGCGCCCTTACGGCTCTCGTAGTTGGTGTAGAAGACGAAGCCGCGCTCGTCGAACGACTTGAGCAGCACCTGGCGCGCCGAAGGCCTCCCGTCCGCCGAGGCCGTGGCGAGCGCCATCGATTCGGGGAGATAGATGCCCGCGTCGTGCGCTTCGTCGAACCACCGGCCGAACAGGGCCATCGGGTCGTCTCCCGCCTCCTCGACGGTCAAACCCTGCACGAGGGCCCTGCCACCGGTGAGCAGCGACTTGAGCAGGCTTCGAATGGTCATCGGCGGGGCTCTCTCGACGTGGATCCACGGAATCCGGTCAGCGTGCGTCGGGTTGCGAGAAACTACACGACCTTCCGGGTTTTCGCGACGCGAGATCGAAGGGGGTTCACGTCGTTGCTCGATAAGGGTTTGAGAGTGCGGTCGCGGTTGCCACCCCGTATCGGTGGACCTAATCTTCTGCGGTTCAGGAGGCACCGGCCTGGCCCCGGCCGACCACCCCCCCCGGGAGCCGTGCATGTCAGCCTTGCTCGCTCGAGTGCGCGATGCGCTGTCGCCCCGCTACGAAGTCGAGGGCGAGGTGGCATCGGGAGGTATGGCCACCGTATTCCGGGCCCGGGACACGGTGCTTCACCGAAGCGTGGCCGTGAAGGTCCTCCGCCCCGAGATGGCCACCGCTACCGGTGAGGGGCGCTTCCTCCGCGAGGCGCGGACCCTGGCCTCGATCTCCCACCCCAACGTCGTCGCCATACACGACGTGGATCAACGGGACGGTCTCTCGTTCTACGTGATGGACCTGATCGAGGGGGAGACGCTCCGGGAGCGCTTCGAGTCCGGGCCGCTGGAGAAGGCCGAGGCTCAACAGCTCGGCCGCGAGCTGCTCGGGGCCCTGGCCCGCCTTCACGGCTCGGGCATCGTTCATCGCGATGTGAAGCCGTCGAACGTCTTTCTCGTCGATGGGCGGGCCTTGCTGGCCGACTTCGGGATCGTGCAGCTGGAGGACTCGGGCGACGAGACGCTCACGGCGGAAGGACACGGTCCCGGGACGCCCGCGTACATGTCGCCCGAGCAGGCGCGCGGAGAGCCGGTATCGGCCCGCTCGGACCTCTATTCGGCCGGGATGGTCCTGTACGAGGCGCTGACCGGGAAGAGGTGGCCGACCGGACAGGCGCCGGAGGCCGGTGACTGGGGCGCGATCCCGGCGGCGGCGAGGCCGGCGCTGCGGAGGGCCCTCGCGATCGATCCGGATCACCGGTGGAAGGACGCGGAAGCGTTCCGGAACGCGCTCAGGGTGCGAGGGCCCGCCCTGCGGATTCCACGCAAGGCCGCGCTGATCGCCGTGATCGGTCTGGTCGCCGCTGTGGGGTGGGCACTGTCGCGATCCGGTCCGCCGGGCTCCTCACAGGCCGCCGCCTTGAGCGACCTGGCCGTGTTCCCCTGCGCCACGTCGCGTCCCGCCGATGAACCACTCGGCGAGGAGCTGGGCTTGCAGATCGATCTCAATCTGGAGGACGTCGTTCCCGACTTCTACACCGCGAGCCAGCGCGTGGCGTGGACTCTGTACGACCAGAGGGACGGTGAGCTCGACCCATCGGACTGGAGCACGGTCCTCGGGGCCTCGCATGCGCTTCGCTGCGACGCAGGTCTCCGGGGAGACACGCTTCAGGTGAATTACCGGTTGCTCAATGCGGACGGAAACGTGGTGGACACCCGGGCGATGAGCTTCTCGGAGGGCTCCACCGACGAGCTTCTTCGGAAGGCAGCGGCCGACGTATCCATGGCGATCCTGGAGGTCCTGGCTCCGGAGGTTACCCTCACGGCCTCGGAGGTGGAACGCTTCTACGGGCACCCGAGCGAGGCCACCCGGCCGTTTATCAGCGGTGAGTTCGCGTTGAGACGGGGCGCCTGGAGCACGGCGGAGCGCCATTACCGGCAGGCGCTCGATCAGGACTCCACCCTGACGCTGGCCCGGTGGCGACTGGCCGAGGTCCACCGCTGGCAGGCGGACCGCCCCATCGGCGAGGACCTGAACGTCATCCGGGCGATGGACCTGTCGACCCTGAGCCCGCTCGACTCTCTGCTCCTCGAGGCGGGATCGAAGCCGCACGGCCGAGACCAGCTCGCTGCGTACGAGGCCATTCTCCGGCTGCCTCCGTACAGCCGGAATCCCTATGCCACGCTGCTGTATGCCGATGAGCTGTACCACAGGGGGCCCCTGTGGGGGGTGGCCATCGACAGCGCGATCGCCCTGTTTGGCCGCGCGGTGGAGCTGGATCCGTCGCTGGTTCCGGCGGTGGAGCACCTCACCCAGGCCCTGATTCGAACCGGCCGGCGCGAGGAAGCGTACGCCATGCTGGAGCGCCTCGGTCGAATCCACGCGGGACCGGACGAAGCCGACGTCTACTACCCGGAGGTCTGGGGGCAGGGGTTCTTCGAGAAGTTCGATCCGGAGCAGGCGGTCGAGGGCAGGAACCGGCTGGCCCAGGGGCCGCTCCCCCTGTTCGCCATGTTCGCCCGCTTCGTCCGCTACATCGACGCTCCAGCTGCCCAGGCCGAGTACGGTGCGCTCCTCGCGGAGGCCGCCGGCCGCCAGGGCGACGCACGTTACGCGGCGCAGGGCTTCGTGGACCGCGGTCTGGGCCTGATCGGACAGGGAGATCCGGCGACGATCCGCGAGGGTATCGCCGCCTTCGATTCGGCGGCCGGGCGGTACGAGACGCCCCGCACGCTCACGCAGGCCGCCGAGTGGGGCGTGATCCCGTATGCTCTCGGCGTCCGTGGTTTCGGCGCCGTGCCCGCCGCGGCGGATGAGGCCTTCTTCGAGGCGCAGTGGGCCGACCCGGGAGCCGACGCATGTCTGAGGATCCGGGCAGCGCTGGCCCTGGTGCTCCTCGCCGACCAACGGGGCGACGAGCCGGGCAAGATCGCGTGGGCGGCGAGGCTCGATTCGATGGCGGCGGACGGCGAATCGGGAGCCGACAGACCCTCCCGCCTCGCCGCGGCGCTCGTCGCGGCTTCGCGGAGTGCCTGGAGAGAAGCGCTGGATACTACGGCAGCGGACGTGGCCTACGACTCGGTCGGACTCGCCGAACGTCCGTTTCTCCGGTCGGCGCTCCACCTGAAGCGGGGCGAATGGTACCGGGAGATCGGGATGGCGGACAGCGCCATCGCCTCGTGGATCTGGTACCAGAACACGGATCTCGAGGGAGAGGCGGGCGTGGGGCCGGAGCTCGTCCAGGCCGGTGAGGTGGATGGGGCGCTCGGTCCACATGCCGAGGCGCTGATCGCGGAGCTGAGGGGGGAGGTGGAGGAGCCATGATTCGACCGGTTCGCCTTCGCACGCTGGGGGCGCTCGAAGTCACCGTGGACGACGCGGAGGCGCCCCGCGAGCTCCGCTGGCGGAAGAACCTGGCGCTGCTCCTCTACCTGGCGCTGTCCCCGGACGGGCGCCGGTCGCGCGAGCACCTCGTGGGGATGTTCTGGGGAGACAAGCCGGACGCCTCGGCCCGGCACTCCCTGAACGAGGCGCTTCGGGTGCTCCGGAAAGCGGTGGGCGAAGAGCGGCTGACGTCGGTCGGAGACCAGGTGGCGCTCGACCCGGACGCGGTCGAGCTGGACGTGCAGGCGATGGACGCGCTACTCGATTCGGGCTCGGCCGACGAAGCGATCGGGCTGATGAGCGGTCCGTTCGCCGAGGGATTCGCCGTTCCGGACAGCTCCGCCTTCGAGGACTGGCTGTCGGCGGAGCGTGTGCGGTGGCGGGACCGGATGGTCGAGGGGCTGAAGGATCACGCGACGCGCCTGCTGAATTCGGGAGACGCTCTGGGGGCGCAGGAGGCCGCAGCGCGTGCCGTGGCGCTGGATCCCTTCTCGGACTCGGCCGTGCGGATTCTCATGCGAGCCGCAGCGGTGCGGGGCGAGCGGGCGTACGCACTGGCCCAGTACGAAGCGTACGCCGAACGGCTCGAGCAGGAGCTCGGGATCGAGCCCGATCCGGAGACGGAGGCGTTCGCGGGGCGGGTACGAAACGAGCGGGAGTGGAGCCTGCCGGGAACGCCGGCGGATCCCGAGCGCTGGGCGCGGCGCCTGCCCCTGGTGGGTCGCGAGAAGGAGCTCCGGATGGTCCTCGAGGCGTTCTCGGAGGGACTGCGCCGGCATTCACCCACCCTGGTCCTCGTGCAGGGCGACTCGGGAGCCGGGAAGACGCGCCTCGGCGAGGAAGTGGCCGCGAGGCTGAGGCTCGAGGGCGCGGCCGTGCATCACGTCCGGTGCGTGCCGCGGGATCGAGAGGTGTCGTGGAGCGCTCTCGCCGGCCTGTGTGGAAACGACCGTGAGCCGGATCGGGGAGCCGAGACGGAGCTGACGGAGCTCGTCCGCCGCGAGAGCGGGGACGGACGCGTCCTGCTGTGGATCGACGGAGCCGAGGTGATCGATTCGGAGTCGGCGAAGTCCCTGCCGGCCCTGATGCGCGACGTCGCGGGGCTTCCATGCGGGCTGCTGGTCACGGGCGCCGCGCATCCGCCGCGCGAAGAGCTCGACGATCTGCGGGCTCGGGCCGGGCACGACTTCCCGGGCGCCGCTCTCACCCTCGGACCGCTCGATCGGGAGGCGCTCGGAGCGCTCTCGAGGGCCGTCGTTCCGGATCTCGACCGGGAGGCCATCGGTCGGCTCGCTCGACGCATCGAAGCCGATTCGGCGGGCGTCCCCCTCCTCGCGGTGGAGCTGCTGACCGCCGTGGCTCTCGGCCTCGAGCTCGACGAAGTGGGCGGCGCATGGCCGCAGCCGTTTCAGACGATGGAGCAGTCCTACCCCGGCGACCTGCCGGACTCGATCGTCGCCGCGATTCGCATCGGCTTCCGACGCCTCGGCCGGAACGCGCAGACGGTGCTGGCGGCCGCCTCGGTGCTCGAGCCGGGAGCCGGTCCGGAGCTTCTGTCCCGGGCCACGGGAATCGAGGGCGACGAGCTGGTCGATGCTCTGGATGAGCTGGAATGGAACCGCTGGCTCGTCGCCGATCGACGCGGGTACGAGTTCGTTGCCCGGATCGTGCGGGAGGTCGTCGCGCGCGATATGCTCACCGCAGGCCAGCGTCGGCGCGTCCTGGAGTCGGCGGGGCGGCCCTAGACAGACGTTTCAAAGAGAGGAAGATCGAGATGTTCGCCATCGTCGGAGCGACCGGAAACACGGGTCACGTGGTCGCGGAGCACCTGCTTGGCGCGGGACTCCCCGTGCGTGTGATCGGCCGGAGCGAGGAGAAGCTGAGCCCGTTCGTCGAACGGGGGGCCGAGGCCGCCGTCGGCGATGTGGCGGACGAGGAGTTCGTGGCCCGGGCCTTCGACGGAGCGGGTGGGGTGTACAGTCTCATTCCACCGCTGTACCACGTCGACCTGCGAGAGTGGCAGCGGAAGGCCGGCCGTTCGATCGCGGCGGGGATCCGGACCGCGGGTGTGCCCTACGTGGTCAACCTGTCCAGCGTCGGGGCCCAGCACCGCGAGGGCACGGGGCCGATCGCCGGCCTGCGCGAGCAGGAGGACCGGCTGAACGAGCTGTCCGAGACCAACGTCCTCCACCTGCGTCCCGGCTGGTTCATGGAGAACCTTTACATGATGATGGAGGGCGTGAGGACGATGGGCGCCCTCGCCATGCCGGTCCCCGGCGACGTACCGATCCCGATGATCGCGACCCGGGACATCGGCGCCGAGGCGGCCCGACGTCTGGCCGCCCTCGATTTCGACGGGCACCACACGCAGGAGCTGCTCGGTCCCCGCGAGTACACGCTACAGGAAGTCGCCTCGATTCTCGGGAAGGCGATCGGTCAGCCGGACCTCCCCTTCATGGTGGCCCCCGAGGAGGCGACGCAATCCGCCCTCGAGGCGATGGGTCTGCACCCCGCGACGGTAGCTACGATGATGGAGATGTATCGAGGCTTCGGAGCGGGAAAGGTCGCGGCGCAGGAGCCGCGAACCGACAAGAACACCACGCCGACCACGCTGGAAGAGTTCGTGGAGGGGATGGTCGCGACGGCCTGACCGGGGGCTATCGACCTCCAGAGAAGCGGTCCGCTCGAAAGGCGCCCACCGGGAGGTCCGCCCGACCTTCGAGCACGAGGTCGGCGATCAGGCTGCCGGTCATCGGTCCCAGCGTGAGGCCGAGCATGGCGTGACCCGTGGCCACGTACGCACCCATGATTCCCGGCACCTCACCGATCACGGGGAGGCCGTCGGGGGTGCACGGTCTCAGGCCACACCACTCGGATACCGGATCCGACAGCTTCCCCGCCGTGAAGTAGCGTCGGGCCGCCTCGTCGAGCTGACGCAGGCGATCGGGCCGGATCTCGTGGTTCCGACCCGAGAACTCGAGCGTGCCCGCGAACCGTATCCGGTCGTCCATCGGCGAGCAGAACACGGCCCGCTCGCCGAGGAGACAGGGCATCGACAGGGAAGGCGTGTCCGGGTCCGCCTGCGGCCGGTCCGCGTGATATCCCTTGGCGGGTTGAACGGGCAGCGGACAGCCGAGTGAGGCCATGAGCCCGGGGCTGTACGCTCCGGTGGCGAGCACCAGGGCGTCCGCTTCGATCCGTTCGCCGGCCGCGGTCCGTACCGCGACCACCCGACCGCCCTCCGTGAGGATCTCGCGCACCTCGTGATGAGGCCGCACGTCGGCGCCGTGAGCCGCCGCCCGCGCCGCGACCTCGAGCACGAAGCGGTAGGGCTCCACCACGATGCCCTCGTCGTGGAACCACCCCCCCCGCACCCCGGCGGCGAGGAGTGGCTCGCGCTCCCGGAGCGCCTCGCCGTCGAGGTACTGCGGCGCGAAGCCATGCCGCTCGACCACGTCGGCTTCCTGCCGGCCGGCGCTCAGGCCGGACTCGGTGTCGAACACTTCCAGATAGCCGGACTTCCGGTAGCCGCATTCCAGCCCCTCTTCTTCCACCAGCTCGTCGAACCGGTCTCCCGTGCGGAGGCCGAGAGGAGCGAGGGCGGACATCGCGTGCTCGACGTGCTCTTCCGTGCAGAAGCTGCGGAACGCCCACAGCCAGCCCACGAGGTCGGGCGCCCAGCGAGGCTTGATGTAGAGAGGGCTGAGCGGGTCTCCCATCGAGCGAAGGGCCTGCCGAACCCGTCCCGGG
>NZ_JBZQEK010000119.1:0-6241 GCF_058719085.1 Candidatus Benthicola sp. | reverse complement strand
GGAAGGGGTCCATCGACGAGCGGGTGTTGGTCACGGCGTACTCGCCCTCGTGGCCCCGCTCCGCCGCCGCCGCGGCCGCCGCCGCGATGTAGGCCGCCGGCAACCCGCCAAGCTGATCCTCCGTGAGGTAGGTGACGTACCCTTCTTCGTCGGCCAGCACGTTGTTGCCGAACTCGGTGTACAGCTCCGCCAGCCGCTGGTTGATCGCTGCGTACCGCTCCTTCGCTTCGCCCTCCAGCGTCGCACCGTTTCGGGCGTAGCCGTCGTACACCAGCTCGACCAGCCTCTGCTCGTCCGGGCGCAGGGACTCGACCTCGTCGCTCTCGTACACGGCGCGGATTCGATCGAACAGGGCCGCGTTCTGGGTGATCTTCGTGCGGTGCTCGGCCAGCTTCGGGGCCATCTCCATCTGGATCTCGCGGAACTCGGGAGACGACAGGTTGGAGCTCCAGATGCCCTGGTAGACCTGAACGCGGTCGAGGTCGTCGCCGACGCCCTCGAGGGCGACGATCGTGTTTTCGAAGGTGGGCGGCTCGGGATTCGCGGCGATCGCATCGATCTCGGCCAGCTCCAGCTCCATGCCCTTCTCGAGGGCCGGCTTGAGGTCGGCGAGGTCCATGCGGTCGAACGCCGGCACGCCGCCGTAGGGACCGGTCCATTCCGCGAGCAGGGCGTTGTCGGTGTCCGTGTTCATGGCCGTGTCTGAGGTTCGGTCGCCGCAGGTCGCGACGAGCAGGATGAGGACGAGGGTTCCGAGACCGACGAAGTATGTGCGCATGGCGTACGAATGCCTCCATTTGAGGATGGTGGGTGAAGCTATGGCGACGTGCCCGGGATGGCCACGCGCACCGCGCGGACGGAGTTCGAACCTTGCCCCTCCGCGCGACTCCTTTCTACTCTGGAAGGCCGATCCTCACCCACACAGGAGAGCTACATGGCCGACGCACGCCGCCGCGAGATCGACGTCCTGCTGCACGAGGAGCGCCGGTACGAGCCGCCGGATTCCTTCCGGGAGGCGGCGACGGAGAGCGACGACGCGCCGTACCGCGAGGCCGCGGAGGACCGGGAGGCGTTCTGGGCCTCGTGGGCCGAAGAGCTCGACTGGTTCCGCAAGTGGGACACCGTGCTCGAGTGGGAGCCGCCCTTCGCCCGCTGGTTCGTGGGCGGCAAGCTCAACGTCGCCCACAACTGCCTCGACCGGCACCTGGACACGTGGCGCGCGAACAAGGCGGCCCTCATCTGGGAAGGCGAGCCAGGCGACCGGCGTGTCTACACCTACCGGCAGCTGCACCGCGAGGTGTGCCAGTTCGCCAATGCCCTGAAGGGCCTGGGAGTCGAAAAGGGCGACCGGGTGGCCATCTACCTCCCGATGATCCCGGAAGCGGCCATCGCCATGCTGGCCTGCGCCCGCATCGGCGCGCCGCACTCGGTGGTGTTCGGCGGATTCTCCGCGAAGTCGCTGCGTGACCGGATCGAGGACGCGCGGGCCAAGGTCCTGATCACGGCGGATGGCGGCTATCGGCGAGGGCAGATCCTCCCCCTGAAGCGCACGGCGGACGAGGCGGTCGACGGCCTCGATTTCGTGGAGCACGTGGTCATCGTGCGGCGCCGGCCGGGAAGCGAGGGCGACGAGGCGTTCGTCCACTTCGTCGAGGGGCGGGATCGCTGGTATCACCGGCTCATCCAGGAAGCGTCGGCGGACTGCCCGGCCGAGGAGATGGACTCCGAGGACCTGCTCTACATCCTCTACACGTCCGGTACCACGGGAAAACCGAAGGGCATCGTCCACACGACGGGCGGCTACCTCACCCAGGTGCTGGCCACCACCCGCTGGGTGTTCGACCTGCAGGACGAGGACACGTTCTGGTGCACCGCGGACGTCGGGTGGGTCACCGGACACTCCTACATCGTCTACGGTCCGCTGGCGGCCGGGGCCACGCAGGTGATGTACGAGGGGGCCCCCGACTGGCCGGACCGCGGGCGGTTCTGGGAGCTGTGCGAGAAGTACGGGGTCTCGGTGTTCTACACCGCCCCGACGGCGATCCGCGCCTTCATGAAGTGGGGCCCGCAGTGGCCGGAGCGCTACGACCTCTCGAAGCTCCGGCTCCTGGGCACCGTCGGTGAACCGATCAACCCGGAAGCCTGGACGTGGTACCACGAGCACCTCGGAAAGGCACGCTGCCCGATCGTCGACACGTGGTGGCAGACCGAGACCGGGGCGATCATGATCACGCCGCTCCCCGGGGCGATTCCGACCAAGCCGGGATCGGCCACGGTGCCCTTCCCCGGGATCGACGCCGCCGTGGTGGACACGGAGGGCGAACCGGCCGAGAGCGGGTACCTGGTGATCCGCGAGCCGTGGCCTTCCATGCTGCGCGGCATCTACGGCGACGAAGAGCGCTTCCGCGAGACGTACTGGTCGAAGTTCGACGGGATCTACTTCCCGGGCGACGGGGCGAGGCAGGACGAAGACGGCTACCTGTGGATCATGGGCCGGGTGGACGACGTGCTGAACGTGGCCGGCCACCGGATCGGGACGATGGAGGTGGAGTCCGCACTGGTGGATCACGACGCCGTGGCGGAAGCGGCCGTGGTGGGGCGCGCCGATGAGCTCAAGGGCCAGGCCGTGGCCGCCTTCGTGTCGTTGAAGGAGGGCTTCGATCCGGGGCCGGAGCTCCGGGATGATCTCAAGCAGCACGTGGTGAACGAGATCGGGGCGATCGCCCGGCCGGCCGACCTCATCTTCACCGCCGACCTTCCGAAGACGCGGAGCGGAAAGATCATGCGCCGGTTGCTGCGGGACATCGCGGAGGGACGCGCCCTCGGCGATACGACGACGCTCGCCGACCCGGGCGTGGTGGAGCGGCTCAAGCAGAAGTACGAGGAAGAGGGGGCCTGAGGGCCGCGAGGCGCCGGGATCGAGTCACCGTCCGGCTCCCCGCGGGTCCCCATGACGGGAATCAGGCCCGCGTCGCCACCTTCCTACGGTAGTGGGAGCGGAGTCCCAGCCACAGGAGGGCCGCGACCGCGAACACCAGGAAGCCTGCCAGCGTGGTGGTGAGGGCGACCTTCACGCCTCCCCAGATCATGGCGGGATTGATCGCCGGGGCCTGCTCGATCGCTCCGGCGGCCTGGTAGATCCCGGTGAACGTCCCCAGGAGCCCGATCACCAGCACCCACACCCCCCAGAAGAGGACCGCGTCGACGCCCGTCTCGACGACGGCGTCGGGAGCGTCCAGGCCCCGGGTCCGGGCCCACGACCGGGCCGCGAGCCATCCGATCGCGATGGCCACGAACAGAATCGGCCACATGAACACACCGCCCTGCCTGAAGAATTCCAGCATGGTGTCATCTCCTTTCGGTTTCGTCGTTCGTCGAGTGCGTCTCCAGATCCAGTCCGGCGAGGATCTCCGCCTCCGCCTGGCGCGCGCCGGCCACTCCTGCGGAGAGGAAGAGCCACATTCCGAGCGCGGTGAGCGCCGTCAGCAGACCGGCCGACAGCAGGCCCATGTCGCGTCGCAGCCACCTCACGAGCACCATCACCTGGCCCGACAGATCCGCCTCCAGCCGACCGGCCACCCCGTACAGGTCGAGGACCAGACCGACCCCTGCCAGCGCGACCGCCGCTGCGGCGGCAACGGGGAGGAGCCACAGCCCTCGCTCCAGCGCCTCCAGCGCGTGCTGCCGGGCGACGTAGAGCGCGAACACCTTCCACACGCACACGACGGCGACGCCGAACCCGATCGCGAGCACCGCGACCGTCAGGGGCGCGGGCGAGTCCAGCAGGCCGGTGCCGACCAGGCGGGAAAGCGCCAGCCCGAACAGGCCGATGGAAGCAGAGACCAGGGCGAACCGCTCGAGGCCGTGCCGGGTCGGGTCGGCGAACCGATCCACGAGGCGGGCATACAGCGGCCGGTGCAGCTCCTGCAGCTCCCGCAACGCATCCGGCGAGGGAATCAGCATCCGGGCGGCGCGGGCCCGCGCCTCGTCTACCGAGTGCCCCGAAGCCATCAGCTCGGACTCGAGATCCGACAGGTCCGCCGCGAGCTCGAGAATCACGCGGGCGCGGGCCGTCGGCGGCAGCTCGAGGCGCTCGGCCAGCTCACGAAGCTCCGGATAGCGGGAGGTCATGCACCCTCCTCGAGCGCTCGATTCAGAACGCTCGTGATCTCGCGGATGCGCGCCGATTCTTCGGCCAGCCACTCCTGTCCGCGGGGCGTGAGCGAGTAGGACTTCCGTCGGCGGCCATCCACCGTTTCCCAATGTCCCTCGATCCGCCGCTCCTTCTCCAGCCTGTGAAGAATCGGGTAGAGGGTGCCGTGCTGGAACGCGAACATGCCGCCCGTGGACTCCTCCGCCTCCACGGCGATCTGGTAGCCGTGCTTCGGCCCGCTGCGGACCGTGGCGAGGATGAGCGCCTGGTTGATGGTCCGGACCAGACCCTGAAGATCGACGGCTTCGCCCATGAGACTCCGAATCCTAATATATAGTCGCTCTATATATCGACGTTCTATATATAGGTTCGTGAGAGGTCACCGTCAAGGGAGGAAGAGGGACCCGCCGGCGAATCAGTCCGTGCGGGCCCGGGTGAAGGCCGAGTCCTGCAGGCGCCGCGCCTCGGCGCCGTCCGCCACGTAGTCGGAGTGGCAGGAGGCCTTTCCGGCGTCGTCCGCCTCCACGCTCGCGCGCGTCTTGGTCGCGAGCCGGTGGATTTCCCCGGGAGAGAGGACGCCCCGCTGCTCGAGGATCTGTCGCTGCTCGTCCGTCAGCGCGGCGCTCTTCCGCACCCGGTCCCACGCGTACTCGGCGTCCTTGCCCGAAGCGAACTCCTGGATCTCCTTGCTGATCCGCACGCTGCACCAGTCGTGGCCGCACATGGCGCAGAAGTCCGTGTCGACGTCCAGGTCCTCGTCGTGCAGGGCGCGCGCGGTGTCCGGGTCGAAGCTGAGCTCGAAGTGCTTCTCCCAGTTGAGCGCCGCCCGGGCCCGGGTGAGCTCGTCGTCGCGGTCGCGTGAGCCCGGAATCCCGAGCGCCACGTCGGCCGCGTGCGCGGCGATCCGGTACGCCACGCAGCCCTGCTTCACGTCGTCTCTCTTCGGCAGCCCCAGGTGCTCCTTGGGCGTGACGTAACACAGCATGGCGGCCCCGTGGTAGGCGGCCGCCGTCGCTCCGATGCAGCTGGTGATGTGGTCGTAGCCGGGGAAGATGTCCGTCACCAGCGGCCCGAGCACGTAGAAAGGAGCCCCGTGACACAGCGTCCGCTGCAGCTTCATGTTGTATTCGATCTGGTCGAACGGGACGTGGCCGGGCCCCTCGACCATCACCTGGCAGCCCTTCGCCCACGCCCGCTCCGTGAGCTCGCCGAGCGTCTCCAGCTCCCGCAGCTGCGCCTCGTCCGTGGCGTCGGCCAGGCCGCCGGGCCGGAGCCCGTCGCCGAGCGAGAAGCTGACGTCGTACTCCCGCATGATGTCGCAGATCTCGTCGAAGATCTCGTACATCGGGTTCTGCCTTCCGTGCACCAGCATCCACTTGGCGAGCAACGAGCCGCCTCGGGACACGATGCCGATCAACCGGTCGTGGATCAGCGGCAGGTGCTCCCGCAGCACGCCCGCGTGAATGGTGAAGTAGTCGACCCCCTGCTTCGCCTGATGCTCCAGGGTCTCGAGGATCCCGTCGTAGTCGAGGTCCTCGATCCGGCGACCGATGATCATCGAGTAGATCGGAACCGTCCCGATGGGCACGGTCGAGTTCCGGATGATCGCTTCGCGGCACGCGTCCAGGTCTCCCCCGGTCGAGAGGTCCATCACCGTGTCGGCGCCCCAGCGCTCCGCCCACCGGAGCTTCTCGACCTCCTCGTCCGTGCCGCTGCTCACCGGCGAGGCGCCCATGTTGGCGTTCACCTTCGTGCGGCTCGCCCGACCGATCGCCATCGGATCGAGCCGGTAACCGAGGTGCACGCGGTTCGCGGGGATGATCAACCGTCCGGCGGCCACCTCATCCCGCACCTGGTCCGGAGAGAGGTGCGGCTCGCGCTCGGCGACCCGCCGCATCTCGGGCGTCACGTGCCCGAGCCGCGCGTGCTCGAGCTGCGTCACGGGCTCGAAGCCCTCGGGCGCCACCCAGACGCCATCGACCCTCCGCCAGTCGGGCGGCATGAAGTCCCAGGCCGACTTGTCCGACGGCGGCGGCATGCCGGGCGTATCCGGCGAGCTGAACGTCGTGGCGGTGCCGACGGCCGGTG
>NZ_JBZQEK010000118.1:0-74252 GCF_058719085.1 Candidatus Benthicola sp. | reverse complement strand
GTGATCGGCATCCTGGCTTCGTTCTTCACGGCCCTCTACGTCACGCGGACGGCCTTCCTCATCTACCTCGAGCGGCGGTCGCCGACCGAGCCACTGAGCATCTGACCTGGTCCCGATATGAGAATATTCAGAGGCGCCCACTACGACTTTCTCGGCCAGCGCAGACGGGCCTACGTGGTATCGGCCGCGCTGCTCCTGGTGGGCATCGTATCGCTCGTCATGCACGGGGGACCGCGCTACGGCGTGGACTTCACGGGCGGAACGCTCCTTCAGGTCGAGTTCACGCAGCCCACGTCCGTATCGGATGTGCGTGGCGTGATCGCGGGCGCGGGGATCGAGAACGCTCAGATCCAGCAGCTGGGCACGTCGAACGAGTTCCTGATCCGGACGCAGGCGTTCGAGGGGATCGTCGAGAGCGTCGAGACGCTGTTCACGGAGGCGTACGGACCGGACGGCTACTCGATGAGCGCCGACGCGGTGGGACCGAAGGTGGGGTCGGAGCTGCAGAGGAAGGCCGCGATCGCCATCCTGATGTCCTTCGCCCTCACGCTGGTCTACCTCGCGTTCCGTTTCGAATGGCGGTTCGGCGTGGCGGCGATCATCGCGACGTTCCACGACATCACCATCACCTTCGGCTTCATCTCGCTGTTCGACATCGAGATCACGCTGGCGACGGTGGCCGCGATCCTGACCATCCTCGGGTACTCGCTGAACGACACGATCGTCGTGTTCGACCGCATTCGGGAGAACCTCAAGAAGCGCCGCAAGGACCGGTACGAGGACATCGTGAACTCGAGCATCAACGAGACGCTCCCGCGCACCGTGCTGACCAGCGGCACGACGCTGGTCACGCTCCTGGCCCTGTTCATTCTCGGCGGAACGGTCGTGCGACCGTTCGCTCTCGTGCTGATTCTCGGTATCGTGATCGGGACCTACTCGTCCATCTTCGTGGCCTCTCCGGCGCTGCTCGAGATCGAGCACCGCTCGAGGCGGAAGGAGAAGGCGGCGGGTCGCTGAACCGACGGACAGGGATGGCGCACCGGGCACAGCGGGGCGCCATCGCCCATCCACCTGCACAGCCCCAAGCGACGGTCCCATGCCGGTGAAGCTCTTCGACAGCCATCTCCATCTCTCCGATGCTTCCTTCGAGGAAGACCGCGCCGACATCCTCTCCAGGGCGCGCGATGCAGGCGTCTCCGGAATGGTCACGGTGGCGTCCGATCTGGAAGATGCACGGGCGGCGCTGCGATTCGCGGACCGAACGCCCGGCCTGTGGAGCACGGCCGGACTCCACCCGCACGACGCGCAGGCCTTCGATTCCAGTCGCGACCCGGACCTCATGCGTGAGCTCGCCGCGGAGCGCCCGGTGGTCGCGATCGGGGAGACGGGGCTCGACTACTTCTACGACCACTCTCCGCGGGTCGAGCAGGGCGACGCGTTCGAGGCACAGCTCGAGCTGGCCGCCGAGACCGATCTGCCGGTCGTGGTGCACTCGAGGGCCGCCGACGCGGACACGATCTCCTTCATCCGCAGGTTCGCCGGGCGGGTTCGCGGCGTGCTGCACTGCTTCTCCGGCGGGCGGGCTCTGCTCGAAGCGGGGCTGGACGCGGACTGGTTCGTCTCGTTCTCGGGAATCGTGACGTTCAAGAAGTTCGCCGACGATGACCTGGTGCGGCGCGTGCCGGACGACCGGCTGCTGATCGAGACGGACAGTCCCTATCTCGCCCCGGTTCCGAGGCGCGGGAAGCGCAACGAGCCTTCGTTCCTGCGCCACACGTGCGAGTCGGTGGCGTCGATCCGGGGGGTGGATTTCGAGGCCGTGGCCGAGCGCACGACGGCGAACGCCTGCCGATTCTATCGTGTGGAGCTGCCGTCGTGAGCGGGGCGGGGGACGACCGGCGTAGGGTCCGCATCCTGCCGGATCACGTGGCGAACCAGATCGCCGCCGGCGAGGTCGTGGAGCGTCCTGCCTCCGTGGTCAAGGAGCTGGTGGAGAACGCTCTCGACGCGGGGGCCCGCTCGATCCGGGTCGACATGCGGAACGGGGGAAAGACCCTGATCCGGGTGGCGGATGATGGAGAGGGGATGAGTCGTCCCGATGCGCTCCTCGCCCTGGATCGCCACGCCACCAGCAAGATTCGGTCGGCAGAGGACCTCCACGGCGTCACCTCGTTCGGCTTTCGCGGCGAGGCGCTTCCGTCGATCGCGGCCGTGAGCCGGCTCGAGCTCGAGACGGCGCCCGTGGATGGCGGCGCGGCGACCCGAATCCGGGTCACGGCCGGGCGCATCACTTCCGCCGACGAGATCGCCCGCCAGCCGGGAACCACGGTCACGGTGCGTTCGCTGTTCCAGAACGTGCCCGCCCGCGCCAAGTTCCTGCGCGCCGCCGGTGCCGAGACCCGGGCCGCGAGTGAGGCCGTGCTGCTTCTCGCACTGGCGAACCTGAGGACCGCCTTTCACCTCGAATCCAACGGGAGGGAGCTGCTTTCCCTGCCGGCGGTGGAAAACCTGACCGACCGCGTCGCGGACATCTGGGGACAGGACGAGGCGGTCCGGCTGCTGGAGCTGGACTCGGGTTCGAGCGACGTCCGCGTCGCCGGACTGATCCAGCGTCCCGATGCGGCCCGTCGCAGCGGCGGCCGGCGCTACCTGTTCGTGAACGGACGTCCGTTTCGAGACTCTTCGCTCGTCCGAGTCGTGGACGACGCGTACCGGACGACGGTGGCGCCGGGTCTCCGGCCGACCTTCCTCCTCTACCTCCAGCTGGATGGGAGCGGCGTCGACGTCAACGTTCACCCGGCGAAGGCGGAAGTCCGGTTCGGCGATGGCGCCGCCGTGCGGCGAGCGGTGGATGAGGCGGTCCGCGAGCGGCTGGGGGCGGTGAGCAGCGCGCCCGGACTGGGGCCCGAGGCTGCTCCCTCGGGCCCGGAATCGCCGATCGCGGGCCGGCCCCCGAGCTTTCGCGGCGGAGGTCCGGCGAGGATCGCGGAGCGCCCCGCTGCTCCGGCCTCGTCCGATGGGACGCCCCCACAGCTCGCGTTCTTCGTGGCGCGTCGGGGGGACGCGGAGGAAGGGGACGGGGGCGCCGCGGACGGCGGGGAGGGCGGCGCCGACCCCCTTTCCGTGCCCGCCCGAGCCGCCAGGCCGCACGCGTGGCAGCTGCACGACGCGTACATCCTCGTCTCGACGCGAGAGGGCCTCCTGATCGTGGACCAGCATTCGGCCCACGAGAGAGTGCTGTTCGAGGAGATCATGCGCCGGTTCACCGAGGGTGGCGCGGAATCGCAGCGGCTGCTCTTTCCGCTCACCCTGCGGCTCGCGCCGGCGGAGTTCGCGGCGGTGGAGGAGCTCGGGGGGCTCTTGAGGGCCGTGGGCTTCGAGGTGGAGGCGTTCGGTGACCGCACGGTGATCATTCATTCGGCGCCCAACCCGCACCCGTATTTCGACCCGGAAGCCTGTTTCGCCGACATGGTGGGCGAGCTGGCTCACGGGTCGGAGCTGGTGAATTCGGCGAGGAACCAGCACGAGAGGATCGCCAAGAGCATGGCGTGCAAGGGCGCCATCAAGGCGGGTCAGCCCCTGTCGCAGGCGGAGATGGAGGAACTGGTGGACCGCCTCTTCGCGACCGAGTTGCCCGGCCACGACGTGCATGGACGGCCGACGATCCTCCGGCTGACGATGGAGGAGCTGGCCCGCCGATTCGGTCGCTCGTGAATCACGGGGGCCCGGATGCGGCAGGGCGCCGTCCGAGGGCGCTCGTCCTCCTCGGCCCCACGGCCACGGGCAAGACGAGTCTGGCCATTCGGGTGGCGGAGGCCGTGGACGGAGAGATCATCTCGGCCGACAGCCGCCAGGCGTACCGGGGACTCGAGGTCGGCACGGCGGCTCCATCCGGGGAGGAGCGCGCCGCTGTCCCCCATCACGGAGTGGCCTTCCTGGAGCCGGGGGAGCGATACGGGGCCGGTCGCTTTTCGCGACTCTGTCGGAAGTGGATCGTGGAGATCGAGAGCCGCGGCCGGACGCCCCTGCTGGTCGGAGGGACCGGGTTGTTCGTACGAGCCCTGATACAGCCCGTCTTCGACGAGCCCGCGCTGGACGAGACCCGCAGGTCCGCGCTGGAGGAATGGCTGCGACCGCGCCCCCTGCGCCAGCTGCGGAGATGGACGGATCGCCTGGACCCCGAGCTCGGCCGAAGGCTGTCCGTGGTCGATCGTCAGCGAGCCGGTCGAGCGCTCGAGCTCGCTCTCCTGTCGGGCCGCAGTCTGACCTGGTGGCAGACGCACGGAACGCCCGAGGCCGAGCCGCTTCCGGTCAGGCTTTGGGTCCTCGAGTGCGAGCCGGGAGCGCACCGGTCGAGGATCCGGAAAAGGGCTGGCGACATGCTCGCGAGCGGGTGGAAGGAAGAGGTCGAATCGCTCGTGGCCGCCGGTCATGGACCCGACTCTCCAGCCATGACGGCGATCGGCTACCGGGAGGTGTGGCGCTGGTCCGCGGGCGAGATCTCGCGCGACGAGGCGCTCGAGGCCATCGTCAGGGACACCTGGCAGTACGCGCGTCGCCAGAGGACATGGATGCGGCACCAGCTGCCCGGCGATGCCCGGAGGGTGGACGCGGAGACGGGCGTGCAGGAGCTTGCCGCACGCATCGCCGCGGACTGGACGGAAGCGGTCGGCGACGACACCGGCGACGGTGAACGGCCCGGCCATCACTCGGCAGGTACGGGATGAGAATCGGAATCGCTTGCTATCCGACGTATGGAGGCTCCGGAGCCCTGGCCACCGAGCTCGGCATCGAGCTGGCCGCCAGAGGCCACGAGCTCCACTTCATCACCTATGCCCAGCCCTTCCGACTCACCGCCTTTCACGAGCGGTTGTTCTTCCACGAAGTCGAGGTGCCGCACTATCCTCTCTTCGAGTACCCGCCCTACTCGCTCGCCCTGGCGGTCCGCATGCACGAAGTGGCCCGGCAGCACGACCTCGAGATCATGCATGCTCACTACGCCATTCCCCATGCGGAAGCGGCGTGGGTGGCGAAGCAGATGCTCCGGAAGGAGGACCGTGATCTCAAGCTGGTCACCACGCTCCACGGGACGGACATCACCCTGGTCGGCCAGGATCCGTCCTTCTCGGCGATCACCCGGTTCTCGGTCGAACAGTCCGATGGGATCACCGCCGTCTCGGAATACCTGCGAGACGAAACGCACCGCGCGTTCAAGTGCGACCGGGCCGACATCCGCGTGGTGCCGAATTTCGTGGACCCGGAGGTGTACCGACCCGGCCGCGGCGATTGCGAGTTGCGCGCTCTGGCCCCGGAAGGCGAGAAGGTGGTCATGCACATCTCGAACTTCCGCAGAGTGAAGCGCGTGGACGATGTCATCCGGATCTTCGCGGGCATCCGACGCGAGATTTCGTCCCGCCTCGTCTTTATCGGGGATGGTCCGGAACGCTCTGCGGCGACGGAGCTCGCCGGAGAACTGGGAGTCCTCGACGACGTCGTGTTTCTCGGCAAGCTCGAGTCCGTGGCCGCGCTCCTCGCCTGCGCGGACCTGTTCCTCCTGCCCTCGGAGCAGGAGTCGTTCGGGCTGGTGGCCCTGGAGGCCATGGCGAGCGGCGTTCCGGTGATCGGAACGGGAGGCAGCGGGCTCGCCGAGGTCGTGGATGATGGCGAGACGGGCTTCCTTCACCCGGTGGGAGACACGGACGCGATGGCGGCGAGTGGCCTGCGACTGCTGCGAGACCGGGAATTGTGGACCCGATTCAGTCACGCTGCCCGGGCCACCGCCGTGGAGCGCTACTCGGCCGACCTGATCGTTCCGATGTATGAGCGGGTGTACGAAGAGGTGCTGTCGGGGCCGGGCTCTTGAACGCGATCGAATCGCTGGCGCTCGGGATCGTCCAGGGCTTCACCGAGTTCCTTCCCGTCTCCAGCAGCGGCCATCTCGTCCTCGGGCAGGCTCTGCTCGGCATCCAACGGAGCGGGGTGACCTTCGAGGTCACGGTCCACCTGGCGACGCTGTGCGCCGTTCTGTGGGTCTACCGCCGACGCGTGGCATCGCTCGTTTCCGGGGCTCTTCGCGGCGACCGGGCGGCGTGGCGCTACGTGGGTCTTCTCGTCCTGGCTTCGGTGCCGGCCGGTTTCGCGGGCGTCCTGGGTCGGGAATGGTTCGAGTCCGCCTTCGGCCGTCCGGTCATGGCGGCTGCCATGCTGATCGTCACCGGCTTCGTCATCTACTCGATCCGTTTCACGGCAAGTCGTGCCCGCCAGCCCGATCCGTCTTTCCGCGATGCGGCCTGGATCGGTGTCGCTCAGGCCGCGGCGATTCTTCCCGGCCTGAGCCGTTCAGGGTCGACGGTGGCCATGGGTACGTGGCTGGGGGTGGAGCCGGTGGCGGTGGCCGAGTTCTCGTTCCTGATGTCCGTTCCGGCGATCCTCGGCGCCGGACTGCTGCAGCTGGGCGACGCGGCCGGAGCGGGCGCAACGGGTGTGCCCGCTCTCGCCCTCGGTTTCGGCGCGGCCCTGGTGTCCGGTGTGGTGGCGATCCGATGGTTCGTGCGCATGCTGGAGAAGAGTGCGTTTCATCGCTTCGCCTGGTATTGCTGGGCCGTGGGCTGCGGATATCTGCTGGCGGCTGTGTTCGTTCCCGGGCTTCGATGACGGGCGGGACGGCGGGGATGTGGCACGAGCCCGCGTTCACTAGGTTTCGATCGCGGTGGGCGCGCGGACGTGAGCGACGTGTGCTCGAATCTATCCTCACGGGTGAAGAGCTATGGGCAGGCGCCGAGTGAACGAGTGGGAGGGGCATGCGCTCGAGGAGCTCCAGGATCGCTGGGGCCGCGACTCCGTTCACCTGTACGGCAGGATCGACTCGACCAATGAAGTCGCGCGACAGCTGGCGGAGGAGGGCGCTCCGGCCGGCACGATCGTGCTCTGCCGGGAGCAGACGGCGGGTCGGGGAAGGGCGGGGCATGCGTGGTACTCCCCGGCGGACCGCGGCCTGTACCTGAGCCTGATACTCAGGCCATCGGACCTCTCGCATCCGGCCATGGTGTCCATCCTGTCGGGGCTCGGGATCGTGGAGCGTCTCGATTCGGCCTTTCCGGGGCTGCAACCGGCTCTGAAGTGGCCGAACGACATCGTCGCCGGGGGACTCAAGCTGGGTGGGGTCCTCGCAGAGGCCACGTGGCAGGACGCGCACCCTTCGTACCTCGTGGTCGGGGTCGGTCTCAACATCCGGCCCCTGGGAGCGAACGCCCCGGACGAGCTCGAGGGCCTCGCCACGACGATGGAGATGATTCTCGAACAGCCGGTGCCCTTCGCGGAGGTAGCCGACTGCGTCATCGAAGGGCTCGAGATCCGGCTTGCGGGATTGCCCGCATCGCTCACCGCGGACCTCCTGGAGCGAGTCGATCGGTACGACTGGTTGCGCGACCGGCGGGTGCGACTCACGCCGCCGGGGGCGGAGGCGGGGCAGCCGGGAACCTGTGTGGGGATCGCACCCGACGGCGCGCTTCTGTTCAGGCCGGACCAGGGAGCGTTGCGGCGGGTGACGGATGGAGTGGTCGATCCGTGGTCCATGTCGGGTTCGAAAGGGAAGGGCGGGGCCTCATGATCCTGGCTGTCGACGTCGGTAATACGGAGACACTCCTGGGACTGTTCTCGGCCTCCGAGGTCCGGCGCTCGTGGCGCATCAGCACGCAGCGGCACCCGACCGGGGACGAGATGGCCCTCACCCTGGGAGGGCTCCTCGCCACGGAAGTCGACGGTACCGGAGCGATCGACCGCGCGGTCATCGCCTCGGTCGTTCCCGCGATCGACCGCTCGTGGGACGAAGCGTTCGCCCAGCTCGGGATCCCCTTTCGCCGCGTGCATGCCGGCACCCCGCTTCCGGTGGTCCTGGACGTCGATGAGCCCGCCTCGGTGGGTGCCGACCGGATCGTGAACACCCTCGGGACCCGATGTCTGTACGGTCGGAACACCGTCGTCGTCGATCTGGGCACGGCGACGACCTTCGATTGCATCACGGCGGACGGCGTCTTCCTTGGCGGCGTGATCGCGCCCGGACCCCGGGCCGGTATCGATCGAATGCACGAGCGGACGTCCAAGCTGCCCTCGGTGGAGATCCGCGCTCCCGAGCGAGTCATCGGCAGGCGAACCGTCACCTGCCTCGAGTCCGGGGTCTTTTACTCGATCGTCGACGGCATCGACGGCATCGTCCGCCGAATCCTGGCCGAGTGGGACCCGGAGGAACCTCTGGTCATCGCCACGGGCGGACTGGCTGAGGTGATCGCTCCGCACTGTAAGACCGTCGACAAGGTGGATCCCTATCTGACGTTGCAGGGCCTCGTGTGCGCCGATGAGCATCTCGAACGACAGGCTGCGGGCGAATGAGCGACGCGACGGGAGGCGGTGAGCGCCGGGGACGATGCCCGGGTCGACTCGGAATCGCTCTCGCACTGGTCGCCGCCTGGCTGCCGGTGGCCCTGCCTGCGGCAGCCGAGGCTCAGGAGTCCGCGGTCCCGGAGGCCGGGACGTCGGCCGACTTCCCCCTCACCGGCTTCTCCCCGGAGGCTGCGGAGGAAGAGGATCGGTTCGAGGCCGCTCTGCTCGCGGCGATCGAAGCCGACTCAGCCGCCCGGTGGGCCAAGACCCTGGCGGCCCGGCCTCACGTGGCCGGAACGCCGGGCCAGGTCGCCACGCGAGACTCGGTGCTGGCCTGGCATTCCGCGGCCGGCATCGAGGCCGGGTACGACTCCCTGTGGCTCTATCTTCCGATGCCGCTCGCCGTGTCCGTCGAGCGGACGTGGCCCGAGCCGAAGACGCTCGACCTGAGCGAGCCCGGAATCGAGGTTGACCCCGCGACCCTGGAGGGCGCGGTTCCGGTCTTCAACGCCTATTCGGGAAACGGGATCGCGGCCGGCGAGGTCGTGTTCGCCGGCTACGGGCTTCCCGCCGACTATCGTACCCTCGACTCCGCAGGTGTCTCCGTGGGCGGGAAGGTCGTGCTCGCGCGCTACGGACGCTCGTTTCGGGGCATCAAGGCCCGTGAGGCGGAGGCGCGGGGCGCCGTGGGACTCCTCCTCTACTCCGACCCGGCCGACGATGGCTTCGTGCGGGGGCCCGTCTACCCGGAAGGGCCGATGCGCCCCCCGGCCGGCGTGCAGCGGGGCAGCATTCTGAATGCCACCGGTGACCCCTCGACACCCGACGGGCCTTCGCTTCCCGGTGGCCGGCGGGTTCCGGTGGATCGGATGCAGGGGGTCGTCCGAATTCCCGTCGTGCCCATCGGATACGGGGCAGCCGAGGAACTGCTCGCACCGCTCATGGGGCCGGCGGCGCCGGAGTCCTGGCAGGGCGGGTTGGACCTGACCTACCGACTGGGACCGGGACCGACCCGGGCCCGCGTGGAGGTCCGCACGGAGACGGGCGAAGCCGCGTATCACCCCGCCTACAACACGATCGGAGTGCTTCGCGGTTCCGTGTGGCCCGAGGAATGGGTCATCATCGGGGCGCATCGCGATGCCTGGAGCCCCGGTGCGATCGACAACGTCAGCGGGACGACGAGCGTGGTGGAAGCGGCCCGGGCCTTCGCCGCGGTCGCGCGGCAGGGCATGCGTCCGAAGCGTTCCGTGGTGTTCGTGACCTGGGATGCCGAGGAATGGGGAATCCTCGGTTCCATCGAGTGGGTCGAGGCGCACGCCGAGCGGCTCCGCGCCTCCGTGGTCGCCTACGTCAACCAGGACGCGCCGGTCTCGGGCTCGTCGTTCGGGGCCGCGGCGTCTCCCGAGCTGAAGTCTCTGGCCCGGGATGCGGCCCGGCGGGTGCCCGAGCCGGTGAAGGGCGGCTCGGTCTATGATGCGTGGCTGGCGCGCGTCGTCGAGGGATGGACCGGAGAAGAAGGGCCGGAGCCACTACCGGTAGGGGATCTCGGTGGAGGATCGGATCACAAGGCCTTCTACCAGCACCTCGGGATTCCCGCCATCGGGTTCGGCTTCGGGGGGCGCGGCGGTGTGTATCACTCCATGTACGACACGCCGCGCTGGATGCAGGAGTTCGGCGATCCCGGGTACCGCTATCACGCGGCCACGGCGGGCGTCGCCTCCGTGGTGCTGGGCCGCCTGGCGAACGCCGACGTCCTTCCGTACGACTTCAGCGAGCTGGCTGCGGTGGCCGGAGAGCGCGCGGGGCACCTGGAGGTCGAGGTGGAGGCGGCGATCGAGGCGGCAACCGCGACGGAACATGCGGTGGGGGAGGGCGCTCCGACGGTGGAAGAAGCCTTGCCAGTGGCCAGAAGACTGCGAACCGCGGTCGATCACCTGCGGGCCTCGATCGACAGCCTCACGGCCGAGGCGGCCTCCTACACGACGGCGAGAGACCGTCGTCTGGCGGCCGGGCCGCTGAGTCCCGCGGCGGCGCAGGCCGTGAACGAGGAGCTCCGCCTGGCGAGCCTGGCCCTGACGAGCGAATCCGGTCTTCCCGGCGAGCCGTGGAGCCGGCAGCTGCTGTTCGCCTCGGATCCGGACAACGGGTACGCGACGCTGCCGATGCCGGCCGTGCGGATTTCGCTGCGGGCGGGGGCGCTGGACCAAACGGCCGACCGGATCGAGGAACTCGGGGACCACCTGGGACTCGTGGCGAGCCATCTCAGAGAGGCGCGCCGTCGGCTGGAAGGGAACTCCGACCCTACCTGAGGCGACGGGGGCCCGGCCGCGTGACCGCCGGGCCCTTCGACCACACCCGTCCCTACTTCACCCGTCGCAGCTTTTCCCTCATCTTTTCGGCATCCTTCGGGCTCACGACCCGAAGGATGAAGTATCCGACCACGAGGACCAGGGCGACCTTGAGGGCGATCGCGAGTAGTGGCATGAGCAGGCCGAACAGCAGGCTCAGCACGGCCATTCCCACGAAGCCCAGAATGAGCAGCGTGATGATCGCTCGAAGCATTCTATCCACCTCCACCTTCGGTTCTGAACGGTCCTCGCCCGGATTCCGCCCGGACGGGACCGGATTCTGGCGTCCCGTTCACAGCTTCGTACGACGTGGACGCACGCAGGGTTTCACCACGGTTTCCGCGCGCCTTTCTGGCAGCCCTGCGCCAGCCTGACAGATCCGACCGGGCTCCCGGTCAGGAAGGCAGAGAAAAGGCCCGAAAAACCTGATACGAAGGAGGATTCGTACTGGCACGCAGTGTGCTTGCCGATGGAGGCCGACATGCGACTTGACCGGGACCGCGGGCCTCGTATTTTGGGAGCGTGTTAGCACTCGATACGTTGGAGTGCTAACAAGTTGCGGTCCGGAGAACAGCGAAGTTCAACCGATAGCGGAAGCACCAGGAGGAGCAGACATGGCAAGCGTCAAGATCAAGCCCATGGCCGATCGGGTGGTCGTCGAGCCTCTCGAGGAGACGGAGGAGATGCGCGGTGGCCTTTACATTCCCGACACGGCCAAGGAGAAGCCGCAGCAGGGGACGGTGATCGCCGTCGGGCCGGGCCGCCGCACCGACCAGGGTGAGCTGATCGAGGTCGAGCTCGAGAAGGGTGACCGGATCCTGTACGGCAAGTACTCCGGTACCGAGGTCACGGTCGACGGCACCGAGTACCTGATCGTCCGGGAGTCCGACGTGCTGGCGGTCCTGGGCTGATTCGAGAAGCGAAGACACGAACTCGACGATCAGAAGATTCCTGATCGAGATCCGAAATTGAGAGGAGTCCAGATACGATGGCCAAGGAACTCGAATTCAACACGGAAGCGCGCGCCCGCCTGAAGAAGGGCGTGGACAAGCTCGCCGAGGCGGTGAAGGTCACGCTCGGGCCGAAGGGCCGGAACGTGGTCATCGAGAAGAAGTTCGGTAGCCCCACGGTCACCAAGGATGGCGTGACGGTGGCGAAGGAAGTGGAGCTCGAGGACGCGATCGAAGACCTCGGCGCCAAGATGGTGAAGGAAGTCGCCACGAAGACCTCGGACAACGCCGGCGATGGTACGACCACCGCCACGGTGCTCGCCCAGGCGATCTACACCGAGGGGCTGAAGAGCGTGACGGCCGGTGTGAACCCGATGGCGCTCAAGCGCGGGATCGAGGCCGCGGTCGAGGATGTCGTGGCCCAGCTGGCCGACATGGCGGTCGAGACGTCGGGCAAGAAGGAGATCGCCCAGGTCGCGACCATCTCGGCGAACAGCGATTCGGTGATCGGCGACCTGATCGCCGACGCGATGGAGAAGGTCGGCAAGGATGGCGTGATCACGGTCGAGGAGGCCAAGGGTCTCGAGACGACCCTGGAGACGGTCGACGGCATGCAGTTCGACCGGGGATACCTGTCGCCGTACTTCGTGACGGACCCGGACAAGATGGAAGCGGTGCTCGAGGATCCGCTGATCCTGATCCACGACAAGAAGATTTCGTCGATGAAGGACCTGCTTCCGGTGCTCGAGAAGGTGGCCCAGATGGGCAAGCCTCTCATGATCATCGCCGAGGACGTCGAAGGTGAAGCTCTCGCCACTCTGGTGGTCAACAAGTTGCGGGGCACGTTGAAGGTCGCAGCCGTCAAGGCGCCGGGCTTCGGCGACCGACGCAAGCAGATGCTGCAGGACATCGCGATTCTCACCGGTGGCCAGGTCATCAGCGAGGAGCTCGGCTTCAAGCTGGAGAACGCGGTCGTCAGCGACCTCGGTTCGGCCAAGCGCATCGTCATCGACAAGGACGACACCACGATCGTCGATGGGGCCGGGGACACGGACAAGATCAAGGGCCGGATCAACGAGATCCGCGTGGCGATCGACAAGTCCACCTCGGACTACGATCGGGAGAAGCTGCAGGAGCGTCTCGCGAAGCTCGCTGGCGGTGTCGCCGTGATCAACGTGGGAGCCGCCACCGAGACCGAGATGAAGGAGAAGAAGGCTCGGGTCGAGGACGCGCTCCACGCGACGCGTGCCGCGGTCGAGGAGGGCATCGTTCCGGGAGGCGGCGTCGCGCTGCTGTGGACCCAGAAGGCTCTCGACAAGCTCACTCGGGAGGACTCCGATGAGCAGATCGGCGTGCAGATCGTTCAGCGCGCCCTCGAGGAGCCGCTGCGTCAGATCGCTCAGAACGCGGGCGCCGAGGGGTCGATCATCGTCGAGAGGGTTCGCGAGAAGGGTTCGCTGAACTGGGGCTACAACGCCGCGACCGACGAGTACGAGGACCTCGTGAAGTCGGGGGTCATCGACCCGACGAAGGTCACTCGCACGGCGCTGCAGAACGCGGCCTCGATCGCGGGCCTGCTCCTCACCACGGAGTGCGTCGTGGTGGACAAGCCGGAGAAGGAAGCCGCGCCGGCGATGCCGGGCGGTGACATGGGCGGGATGTACTAGTCGTCCCCCCGAGACGTCGGAAGCGCGTCAGCGGCCCGGTCGAGAGATCGGGCCGCTCGTGCATCCGGGTCCCGCGTGCTCCCGATCGACATCGGTCAGGGATTCTCTTCCGCGTCGAGGCGACAGACGCGCAGGTACCAGCCGAGCGTCCAGCCTCCGAGGAGACCGGCTCCCAGAATGAGCTCCGGGGTCAGGCGAGCCGACGTCATCCACACCGGGCCGGCTCGCGATACCACGATCCACGTCACAAGCCCACCCATCAGACCGAGCAAGCTTCCGTTCCGGGCGTTCCAATGCAGGTGAAAGAGGTTCGCGACTCCGGCTGCCAGAACCCCGAGGACGGCCCAGGCCGCCAGGTAGACGGCGGTGAACGTGACGAGGCGCATGCCCGGCGACGAGGTGGAGGCCTGAATCAGGGACTCGCCCGCCGCAAAGCTCACATCCGACGCGAGGAACGATCGGCTGAGCGCGAGTGGCGTTCCGAGCGGATCTCCCCGCAGGAGGTCGAGAACGAATATCGCTCCCGCGATCGCGATCCCGGCCATCATTCCGGCCTGCACGCCCCACAGCCCGCGTGTCCTCAGCTTCAAGCGTCTGCCTCGAGTCGGAGGGAAAAGCGACCCCACGGGTCCGTCGAACCTCCAACGTGCGTTACGGCTCGACTGAGGTCAATCGACCCCGGAAGCTCTCCGCGCGGACCGGGCGACTCGGGCCGGTCCGGCATACATTGTCATGGCCACAAGGGAATCCTGCGCTAGACGGAGAGTCACGCCAGGTATGCGTCACACGAGATCCAGCCTGTACGAGGCGAGGGTGGGAGCGGGCCTTTCGACTGCGCTCTGGCTGGCCCGTCGGAGCCCGGACCGCGGCTGGGGCCGCTCGACGGAGTTCGACGCGGATTCCGAACGGTTGGTGGTGCTTTCCGACCTTCACCGGGGCAAGCGGGACCGGGCGGACGATTTCCGAAGGTGCGAGGCCGCCTACCTCGGTGCGCTCGCGCATTACGACAGGAGGCGGTTCACGCTCGCCCTCCTCGGCGACGTGGAGGAGCTCTGGAAGAACCGTATCGAGGCGGTTCTGGAGGCGTATCCGAAGGCCTATGAAGCCGAGGCCTCGTTCCAGGCGGACGGCCGATTGTTGCGCTTCTGGGGCAACCATGACGAGGAATGGGTTTCCCCCTCGATGGTCGAGCGGTACCTGGGTCCGCTCTGCAGGGGCGACCCGCCGGAATTTCGGGAGTCTCTGCTCCTCGACGTGCGAAGCGGCGGGGAGCGGCTCGGCTCCCTGTTCATCGTGCACGGTCACCAGGGCACGGGAATGAGCGGGGGCCTCGCCTTTCTGGCCCGCTTCACGGTGCGCTTCATCTGGAAGCCGATCCAGCACATGACCGCCGTGTCCCGGAACACGCCGTCATCGAATCGGAAGATCCGGGAGAAGCACCACCGGGCGATGCGGCACTGGGCGGAGGGCCAGCACGATCTCATCCTGATTGCCGGGCATACGCATCGGCCGGTGTTCGCGTCCGTGGCCATCGTGGACGAGCTCGAGCGGCGCCTGGGTCTGGACATGGAGAAGATCCGCGATCGGGCCGAAGATGAGAGGTTCTGGGAGGAGATCGTCTCCGATTGCACCGGGCGGGGGTGGTTGGGCGACGAAGCGCCTTGCGGACCGCCGCGCGATGGGCCGGCTCCAGCCCCTCACCTGTTCAACGCCGGTTGCTGCTGCTTCCGGGACGGCCGAATCACCGGGATCGAGTTACAGGAGGGCGAGATCCGGCTCGTTCTGTGGAGCGGTGGGGGAGGGGGCGCCCGGAGGGTGCTCGCGAGGGCTCCCCTTCGAGCCGTGTACGATCGGCTGGCGCAGCTTCAATCGATCGGGTCGCGGAAAACGAAGTCGAATCCCGATCCTGAGCCCTCTGAATCGCGGAGGTGAGCATGAGACGCTGGATCTGGTTGGCCTGGGTTGCCTTGTTGCCCGTGGGATGCGGCCCCGGGGACTCCGGAATGGAGGCCGCGCACGAGGCCGGATACCTCGACTACTCGGGACGTGAGGACATCCTGAGCGGTGGGGCGCGCTGGATCCCGATCGAGGCGGGGGGCGACACGTTCAAGGTCTGGGTCAAACGAGTCGGCAACGCCCCGGGCCGTAAGGTGCTCCTCCTTCACGGCGGTCCCGGGGCGACCCACGAATACCTGGAGGCGTTCGACAGCTATTTCCCGGAAGCCGGCATCGAGTACTACTACTACGATCAGCTCGGGTCCCACTTCTCGGACCAGCCCGAAGACCCCTCGCTCTGGCAGGTCGACCGCTTCGTGGACGAGGTGGAACAGGTACGGCTGGCCCTCGGCCTCGGGCCGGAGAACTTCTATCTGTACGGCCACTCCTGGGGCGGCATCCTCGCCATGGAGTACGCGCTCGAGCACCCGGAGAGCCTCAGGGGTCTGATCATCTCCAACATGATGTCGAGCGTTCCGGACTATAACGCGTATGCGGAAGAGGTCCTCAAGCCGGCCATGGACCCCGAGGCCCTCGCGGAGATCGAGGCGTTCGAAGCTGCCGGCGACTTCACGAATCCGCGGTACGTGGAGCTGCTGATGGAGCAGCACTACGTCGATCACGTGCTCCGGATGCCACTCGACGAATGGCCGGAGCCGGTCCAGAGATCGTTCGCCAACACCAACCCGGACGTGTACGTGCTGATGCAGGGGCCCAGTGAGCTCGGGCTGCGAGGGACCCTGGAGGGCTGGGACCGGTCCGCGGACCTGCAGCGCATCCGGGTCCCGACGCTGGTGATTGGATCGCAGTACGATACGATGGACCCGGACCACATGGAGTGGATGGCCGAGGAGCTTCCACGCGGGCGGTATCTGTACTGCGAGGAGGGGAGCCACATGGCGATGTACGACGATCAGGAGACGTATTTTCGAGGACTGATCGAATTCATTCGAGACGTGGACGACGGATCGTGATTCTCCCCGCCGACGGCGGGATCCGGGGGTGAGCGAAATGCGGATTGCGGTGCTGGGGACGGGCCTGGTCGGGAGCGCGATCGTGCGCGATCTGGCTGCCGACGGGGAGTTCGAGGTCGATGCGGTGGATCGCGATCCGGAAGCGCTGGCCCGCGTTGAAGGCATCCGCGGAGTGCGGTGCGTTCAGGCCGACCTCGGCCGGCCGGACGAAGTGGTCGCCGCCGTGCGGGACGTCGGGCTCGTGATCAACGCGGTGCCCGGATTCATGGGCTTCGCAGCCCTTCGGGCGGTCGTGGAGGCGGGAAGGGATGTCGTCGACATCGCCTTCTTTCCCGAAGACCCCTTCGAACTGGACGGCGTGGCCCGTGAGAACGGGGTGACGGCCGTCGTCGACTGTGGCGTGGCGCCCGGGTTGTGCAACGCCACGCTCGGTCATCTGGCCACCCGGCTGGACCGGATCGACGCCTACCGCTGCTACGTGGGTGGACTTCCCGTGCAGAGAGTGTGGCCGTTCGAGTACCGGGCCTGCTTCTCGCCGTCGGATGTTCTGGAGGAATACACCCGACCTGCGCGCTTCGTGGAGGGAGGCGTGGAGATCGTACGCCCCGCGCTGTCGGAGCCCGAGCTCATCGACTTCGAAGGAATCGGTACGCTGGAGGCGTTCAACACGGACGGGCTGCGGACGCTCCTGCGGACGATGGAGATTCCCGAGATGAAGGAGAAGACGCTCCGGTATCCCGGACATGCCGAGATCATGCGGATATTCCGGGAGACCGGCCTGCTGCGGACCGCCCCGATCGACGTGAGCGGTCAGGCGGTCGTGCCGCGCCAGCTCGTCTCGGAGCTCCTGTTCGAGCACTGGAAGCTGCGGGAAGACGAGGAAGATCTCACCGTGATGCGGGTCGAGGTGGAGGGGATGTCGAGTGGGGGGCAGGTTCGCCACACCTTCCATCTGCTCGACCGGTACGATGCACGGACCGGGACCACGTCGATGGCCCGCACCACCGGATTCACCTGCTCGATCGTAGCGCGTCAGGTGGCGCGCGGCCTGTTTCGCCGGCCCGGGATCAACCCGCCGGAGTTCGTGGGACGTGAAGACGAGTGCTGGGACGACTTGCTCGCGGGACTGGAGGCACGGAACATACACTGGACCGATCTGGCCGAGGGGTCGTAGACTCGGCCGCGTCCCGCCCGAAAGGCGGAAGGGGAAGGATGGATCTTCGGGACCTTCGCAGGACTCGCGACGACAGCGTCGCGGGGGCGATTCGGATGGCCCTCGGCGCTCTCTTCCTGATGACCGGCGTGATGAAGCTCGCCGTGCCGATGATCGCCGATGCGTTCCTCGGCCAGTTGAGCGCGGCTCACATTCCCCTCGTCGGCTTCTTCCGCTGGGCCGTGCCGCTCGTCGAGATCGGAAGCGGTCTGGCCCTGATGGTGGGCGTGGTCACGCGGATCGTCGCCCTGGTGATCATCACCGTGATGTCGGTAGCCATCTACGTCCACGCGGTCGCGGATGATCCGTCGTTGTTTCCGTTTCAGCCGCACGAGCCCGTCGTTCCGATCGCGGTGATCCTCATGGCCCTGTTCCTCGTGTGGAGGGGCGCCGGCAGCGCCAGCGTGGATCTGAGGGACGTGCCCCCCGCAGGCTGACGCCCGCCCCGGAGCGTGTTAGCTTGGGCCTGCGGTTTCCGGCCCTTCACCTCCACGGAGTTGCCTTTCGATGGACGAAAAGTCACCACGCTCCGCGCCGCAGGTGCAGATCAATGCCAGCGACGAAGTGGCACGCGGACGATACACGAACAACATGCTGGTCACCCATACTCGCGAGGAGTTCATCCTCGACTACCTGCTCACGGCGCCGAACGGGACGCAGCTCGTCTCCCGGGTGCTCGTCAGCCCGGGGCACATGAAGCGGGTGATCGCGGCGCTGGTGGACAACATGCAGAAGTACGAGGCCAACTTCGGCGAGGTGGTCACGCCCGATCCGGGCCAGCCGCAGTTTCACTGACGATGCGCTTTCGCGTGTACATCGCGTTGAGCCTCGACGGCTTCATTGCGGATGCCGATGGGGACGTGGCCTGGCTCGAGCCGTTTTTCGAAGAGGACTACGGGTATGCCTCCTTCGTGGCGGGCGTCGGCTGTGCCGTGATGGGCCGCTTGACGTACGAGCAGGTGCGAGGGTTCGGGGAGTGGCCCTACGAGGGCTTCGACGTCCACGTGCTCGCGGGCTCGCCGCCGGCGGATCTGCCGCCTTCGGTCCACGCCTGGACCGACACACCCGCTGCGCTCGCCCGACAGCTCGAGGCCGACGGGCCGGAGGGCGACTGCTGGGTCGTCGGTGGAGGGGAGACGATCCGCTCGTTCGGGCAGCTGGGGCTCATCGACGAGTATCATCTGTTCGTGATTCCGGTTCTTCTCGGTGACGGGGTACCGCTCTTCCCGACGCCGTACCCACCCCGCGGGCTGACGCTGGAATCCGTGGCGAGGTGGGAGAACGGGGTCGTCGGTCTCCGCTACGGCACGCGAGCCGACGATGGAGTCGCGGACGAAGGGAATGAGCCAGATGTGTCGTAGCATCCGCCCGCTGTTCAACTACGAGCCCCCGGCCACCGATGCGGAGATCCGCGCCGCTTCGCTGCAGTTCGTGCGGAAGGTGAGCGGTTTCTCGCAGCCATCCCGGGCAAACCGGGAGGCGTTCGACCAGGCGGTTCGGGAGGTATCGGTTACGGTGGACCGGCTTCTCGATTCCCTGGTCACGAGAGCACCGGCCCGAGACCGGGAGCGAGAGGCGGAGAAGGCGAAAGAGAAGGCGAGACGGAGGTTCTCGAGCTGAAGTCAGGCTCTCGACTCAGTGGATCCAACAGGGAAACGGGACGATGAAAGAGAAGAGCATCGAGCTGCTGAACGGAGTGGTGGGCGACGAACTCTCGGCCATTCACCAGTACATGTACTTCCACTTCCACTGCGACGATCAGGGATACGACCTGCTGGCAGCGCTGTTCCGGAAGACCTCGATCGACGAGATGCACCACGTGGAGGAAGCCGCCGAGCGGATCCTCTTCCTCGGCGGAGAGGTGGAGATGAAGGCGGCCCACGAGGTCCAGAAGATCCGGGACGTCCGGGAGATGCTCGTCAAGGCGCGAGAGATGGAGGAAGAGAGCATCGCCGAATACAACGAATGGGCAAACCTGGCGTCTCAGAACAACGACGCCGCCACCCGAAAGGTGTTCGAGCAGCTCGTGGCCGAGGAGGAGCGCCACTACGATCAGTTCGACCAGGAGATCTCGAACCTCGACCGGTTCGGGGAGAAGTACCTGGCGCTTCAGTCGATCGAGCGGAGCAAGGCGATGTCCTCGGGAGGGGAGTGATCGTGGACCTGGGGGCCTTCTCCGTCAGTCTGACGGTGAAGGATCTTCCGACCTCCCGGGCGTTCTATGAGACGCTGGGATTCGAGGTCACCGGCGGCGACGAGGAGCACTCCTATCTGATCATGGCCAACGGCGGCACGATCATCGGGCTGTTCCAGGGGATGTTCGACCGGAACATCCTCACGTTCAACCCGGGCCTCCGCCCGGACGGCGAGCGGCTCGAGGAGTTCACCGATGTCCGCGAGATCCAGGCGCGGCTGGAGGAACAGGGCATCGAGCTGACCGAGCGGGCCGACCCGGACTCCGAAGGAGCGGCCCACGTCGCCTTCCTCGACCCCGATGGGAACCCGATCCTGATCGACCAGTTCTTCTGACGGGTGGCTCGTTCGGATCGAGGAACAGAACGGGCGCCCCCGGTTAGGGTCAGGACATGCGGCTCTTCGACCTGAAACCGGCGGTCGTCGCCACGTGGGCGGCGTGCGGCGCTCTGTTCCTCGGCGCGCCCGCACCGCCGCTGATCGCCCAGGGCGCCGCCCCGGTCGGCGAGGGGGCATCGGACTCGTCCGCGGTCCCGGTCGTCCGATCGGGGCGGGGTGATCTCGTCGGACCTCCCCCTCCGCCCCTGTTCATCGCCGACCGGATGGACCGCCTGCTGGCCGACGCCGAGGGAATGGGCGCGCTCACGAGCCTGCTGATCTCGCGTCGGGACAGCGTGCTGGTCGAGAAGTACTACCGGGGGTTGGGTCCGGAACTGACCATCAACGTCAAGTCGGTGTCGAAGACCCTTCTGTCACCCCTCGTCGGGATCGCGATCCGCGAAGGTCTCATCGAGGGTGTCGACCAGCCGCTGGTGGAGCTTCTTCCCGACTACTACGAGGCGCTCGAGAGACGCGGGTCGCTCGATCCACGGAAGAACGAGATCCGGGTCAGGCACCTTCTGAGCATGCGCACAGGCATCGAGACGACCAGCTTCGGCAACTACGGTTCGTGGGTCGCTTCGTCCGACTGGGCATACGACCAGTTGCGCCGGCCGATGGTCTGCGACCCCGGAACGTGCCACATCTACTCCACCGGCAACACCCACCTGCTCTCCGTCATCCTCACACGTCAGTCGGGTCGAAGTTTGCGAGGGTACATGCTGGAGGAGCTCTTCCGCCCGATGGGAATCCCGCTCGGCGAGTGGGACCGGGACCCCCAGGGACGCTACCTGGGCGGCAACAACGTCTCTCTGAGACCGAGAGACATGCTGAAGTTCGGCCAGCTGTATGCCAACGGGGGACGCTTCGAGGATCGACAGCTGGTCCCGGAGACCTGGATCGAGGAGTCCTGGCGGCCTACCGGTCGTTCTCCGTGGAATGGTCACGGCTACGGCTACCTGTGGTGGATCCGCCGGTGGGGGGGCGAGCGGGCGTACTTCGCCTGGGGGTACGGAGGGCAGTTCATCGTGGTCGTGCCCCGACTCGATCTCGTCGTCGTGGCGACCTCTTCGCTCCGCGACCGGGAGCGCGGCCACACGCGTCGCATGTGGCGGTTCTTCGATCGATCGGTCGTGCCGGCGTTTCGCGTCGGCTGGGGCGCGGAAGGGGCGCCGGTGCGGTGACGATCTTCAGGATCCTGTGCTGGGTACCGGCCGCACTGTGGATCTGGGCCCGGGCCATCACCGAGCGATACGACGGCTGGGGCGCCTGGGCGTCCGCCCCGTTGCTGCTGGTTCCGGTGGCGGTCAGCTTTCTGTTCGTCGGCACCGGTTTCCTGCTCGTGAGCCGCCCGGTCGGCGGCGGACGTCACGGCCGTGACTGGATCGCGATCGGAGTGGCAGCGCTGCCTGTGCTGTGGATCGCACTGCGCATGGCGGTCGCCTAGTCGGGTGTCTGTTCAGCGTCCGTCGCCTGCCGGATGTTCAATTCAACGAGATCACCCCGGCTTCCCCCCTGTCGGGTCATGGGGTTCCGTACGACGGATCGTCCTGAAAGGAGCTCGAAATGTGGGGACTCCTCGCCGTCCTGATGCTGCTGCCATCCCCGAACGTCACCTTCTCCGTGCCCGCAGGCGCCGACCCCGAGCCGGATCGACCGGAACCACCCGCGGTGGAGCAGGTGGTGCGCGATGTCTACGACCTCGTCTCCTGGACGAACGGAAACACGCCGGACTGGGAGGTCGTCCGGGACGTGTTCATCCCCGAGGCGATCATCGTCCTCCGGTATCCGCCGGATCTGCAGGTCATGAGCGTGGATGGCTTCCTGCTCGACTGGTTGCGGTTCGAGAACCAGCTTGCCGCCGCCGGCGCCACGGGCTTCAAGGAAGAGGTCCTCGAGACCCGGGTGATGGTGTTCGGAGACATCGCACAGGTAGAGGTCGTGTATCAATCCAGTATTCCGGATTCGGGGCGCCCGCCACGCCCCGGAGTGGACCTCTGGTCACTGATCCGAATCGAGGACCAGTGGAAGGTCGTTTCCGTGGTCAACGAGCTGCCACGGGAAGACCTGCCGCTGCCGAAGCTGTAGGTATGATCGGAGGAACGATGAACGGACCCCTCGACGAAGGCGTCGATTCCTTCTGGGAGACGGCCGAGGCGGTCGCGCGCTTCGAGGCCCGCGATCCCGATGTTCGCCTCCTCGAGCTCCTCGAGGACCTGTCGCCGGCCCGCGAAACCCGCGTCCTCGACCTCGGCTGCGCCGCCGGACGCAACGCCGTGGAACTGGCCCGACGTGGCTTCGACGTGTACGCGGTCGATGCCTCCCGCGCGATGGTCGCCCGGACACGCGAACGTGTCGCCGACATCCTCGGTCCTCGTGAAGCGCGGCAGCGTATCTCTCGCTGCTCGATGTCGGACCTCGGCGGCTTCGGAACCGCGTCGTTCGATCTGGTCGTGGCCCTGGGGATCCTGCACCAGGCGGCAAGCGAGAGGGAGTGGACGTCGGCGATCGCCGAAATCGCTCGCGTCCTGAAGCCGGAGGGTCAGGTGCTGGTGGCGGCCTGGAGTCCTCGATCCCGTCCCGACGGCGTCGACCTGGTGCGTGTCGATGGAGAGAAGCACGTGTATGAAGGGTTCCATTCCGGGAGACACTATCTCGTAGATTCGACGGCGCTGGATCGAACCCTGTCCGAGCACGGGCTCCTTCCCACGGTCCCGACGTCGGAGGTCGAGGTCGAGATGGGGGCGGGGCGGCGGGTCACGGTCAATGGCCTGTACCACAGGGAAAGCCCTTGAGCATGCCTGCCGTGCCTCCGGCGGTTCGCACGGCTCTCCTCGACCTCGCCCGTGGCTCCGTCCTCCGGGCACTGGACGGCCTGCCTCCACCCATGGTCGGCCCGGAATTCGCGGCCGTATCCGCTCCGCGGGCTGCCTTCGTCACCCTCCGCCACCGGGACACGGGCGAGCTCAGAGGGTGCCGGGGAGAATGTCCGGCACGGCGGCCCCTGGCCGAGTGCGTTCGCGGCGTGGCCGTGGCGGCGGCGCTCGAAGACCCGCGCTTCACTCCCGTGACCCGGGAGGAACTGCCGGATCTCCGGTTCGAGATCAGCGCCCTCACGGACCCGATTCCCATTTGCCCGGAGGAGATACGGATCGGCCGGCACGGCCTGATCCTGGTAGCCGACGGCGTGGCCGGGCTGCTTCTTCCCCAGGTTCCGGTCGAACAGGGATGGGATGCCGAGACCTTCCTGGATGCGCTGTGCCGGAAGGCAGGGCTCGCGCGAGATCGCTGGCGTCACGCCGGCGCTTCGCTCCGTGCGTTCGAGGCGGAGGTGTGGTCCGACGGTGGTGGCCCGAGCCCCGCGGCAGACGGGACGCAGTGAGCCCTCGGCAGGCTTGCTGGAAAGGGCCGACCGGCCCCAATGTGGCGGAGTCCGGCTCAGGCAGAGGAGGGAGGTCCCCGATGAAGATCCGGTGGTTCGGTCTGATGGCGGCAACGGTCTTCGTCGGCTTCGCCGGGGCCCTCGAAGCGCACCCGCCCGTCAGTATCGTCATGGACAGCCGGGGCTACGTCTACTACTCCGATCTTCAGAACGTCTGGCGGATCTCTCCCACCGGCACGCGCTCGATCGCGGTCATCGGCGTGCACACGCACCAGCTCTACGTGGACGGCGACAACCGGCTGTTCGGCGAGGACGCGAGGAACGACGACGCGACGGGCCGCCCCTATCATCGCGTGTGGCGCCTCGACCCCGATGGGACGCTGACCGACGTCATTCCGTTCCGGCCCGGCTACCTGTGGGATTACGGGGACTTCGGCTTCGTGCACGACCGCATGGGCGTCGCGTATCTCCTGCAGCAGACCGGGGGGGCAGCCCTGTTACGGCTCGGCGCCACCGGCCGCGTGGAGCGGTATACCCTGCCACGGCCCGAGCCCGGCTTCGCCCTCCCGACGCCGGATGGCCGTGTGCTCGTGACGTCCGGGGTCGACCTGATTCGAGTGGACCCGAGATGGCGACGCGCCACCGTCTGGAAGGAGCGGCTGGCGAACGTCACACCGCGGGTGGTCGACGTGGCGGACCGTCATGCTCTCCTCGGGCTGTGGCTGGACGCCCAGTCGAGGGTGTACGTCGCCTGTTTTTCGGGAGCCGCGGTTCTTCGGATCGATCCCGACGCGTCCGTGTCGGTGCACGTGCGCTCGCCGGAGGGATGGTCGCCCTCCGGAGGCATGGTCGGTCCGGATGAGAGTCTCTGGCTGCTCGAAGTGTCCGACTCCAACGAGATCCGGGTCCGGCGCATCATGGACGACGGCACGGAGCGAGTGTACTGATCGCCGCGGGTCGGGCCGCGACGTGGGCGTGCGGCCTGTTCGCGCTCCTTGTGCCCCTGATCATCACGGCGGGGGAGCATCCGGCCTCGGGGCCCTGTCGCGCCGACTCAGCCCGGGTGCGGATCGACCATGTGACGATCGCCGTGACCGACCTCACCCGAGCCATCTCCACCTTCGAACGGGACCTCGGCTTCACCATGAAGCCCGGAACGGTGCACCGGAATGGTCTCCGCAACGCGCACGTCAAGTTTGCCGACGAGTCCGCTGTGGAGCTGATTACCGTCGAGGAGGGGACGTCGGATGCGCTCTCCGAGCTGTATCGGAGGTTTCTGGCGGCAGGAGAGGGGGGCGCCTTCGTCGCGCTGGCGGCCGGACCGGTCGATTCCGTGCTCGTCCGGCTCGGCGAACCGGCGGACGGGGCAACGATCACTCGCGGGCCAGCCGTGGACTGGCTCGCGTTTCCCGAAGGCCACCCTCTGCACCCGGTATTCTTCGTGGACATTCGGTCGCACACTCCGGATCCGCCGGCGCTCCGCGAGCACGCCAACGGAGCGAAGGGGCTGGCGCGGGTGTGGCTCCAGGTTCAGGCGCCCGAGAGCCTCGAACACCTGCTGGCGCCGCTCGGGGGGCGGTGGTGCGGTACGTGGAGCGACCCGGCCGGCATTTCCATATCGGAAATCGGCCTGGCGAACGGCTCTCTGGTGCTGGCTCCGCTCGAGCCGGAATCGAAACGGGGGCGGATCGTCGGGCTGACGCTGGAGGGAGAGGAACCGCACGACGAGGTCCGGGCCGGCGGGGTCCGTTTCGAGTGGGAGGGCGGCCGGTGATGTGCGGCGGAGACCGATCCGGGGGCGGGTCGTTGCACCGAAGCACGCTCATCACGGAAGCCCCGAGCCCGTTCGACTTTGCCGGCACGGTGTATTCTCACGGGTGGGCGGTTCTCGATCCCAATGCGTGGGATTCCGACCGGGAGCGTCTCCAGAGGACCGAACGCCTCGGTTCCGGATCGGTGGTGCACCTGGAGGTGAGCGGTATGGAGGGCGATGGCCGGGATTCACGGGTACGGATCGAGGTCGCGCACCACGGAGAGCTGAAAGTCGCGGGCAGGGAGGAGATCGTGCTCTCGGTTCGGAGGATGCTGAGGCTCGACGAGGATCTCGGCCCGTTCCACGAGCGGTGTCGGGCGATCGGTGGACGCTGGGAGCGCGCGAGCCGGGGCCTCGGCCGACTCCTCCGGTCGCCCACCCTGTTCGAGGACGTGATCAAGACGATCTGCACGACCAATATCCAGTGGGGAGGAACCCGGGCCATGGTCCGCCAGCTCGTCCGCGGCCTCGGCGAGGCGGGACCGCTCAGCGGGGGGGAAGGCGGCTTCTCCAATGCCTTTCCGACGCCGGAACGGATCGCGGCCGCCGGTGCCGCGGAGATCGAAGCGACGCGGCTGGGTTACAGGGCTCCATACGTGAGGGAGCTGGCGGAGCGGGTGGGGTCGGGCGACCTGGATCTATCGGCTCTGGACGACGAGAGTCGGAGCACCGACGATGTCCGGAGGGCCCTTCTGGGCATCAAGGGTGTAGGGTCCTATGCGGCGGCCACGCTCCTGATGCTGCTCGGGCGATACGACCATCTTGCCGTCGATTCCGTGTACCGGACGTTCGTGTCGGAGCGCTACTTCGGCGGCCGGCGCCCCTCCGACTCGGAGGCCGCGGCCGTGTACGAGGACTGGGGCCGGTGGAAGTATCTGGGGTACTGGTTCGACCTGTGGCAGGGGGCGGACGAGACGGTGTAGCCCCGGTGGCCCGGAATCTGCTCGAACGGTGGCCGGAGGAATTCAGCGAAACTATCGACAGGAGAAGCACCCATGCGTCGGATGCTCGCGGGAGTCGGAGTCGTGATCTTCGTTCTGACGGCGGCCTCGTGTTCCCGGAAGGCGGTCGTCGAGAGCGGTCCGGCGGCGGGCCAGGCCGAGGCGACCGCGAGCGGCACGGTCCGCCGGCTCGGCAGCGAGGGATCCGTCCGCACGGTCATCCAGGGAGACGAGGCGGTGGTCGTCCTGGGGGACTACGAGCCCGAGCTGGCGCGGATCGCGGGCGCCGAGGCGTGGGTCTCGGGCACGGCGGCGGACTCTCCGTACGGTGCGGCCCTCAACGTGACGCAGTACCGGATCATCTCCGTGGACGGAGAGGTTCCCGTAGTCGGCATTCTGGGTCAGGATGCGGAGGGCTATTTCATCCAGATGGATGATGGCGGTGTCGTGCGGGTCGACGTCAGCGACCGTCTGGCCACGCAGCTCGGGGCGAAGATCTGGGCCGTTCTGGGGCGCGACCAGGTTACGGTCACCCGCTACGGCATTCTGCGCGATTGACCGCGCGGGCGCACGGGCGACGCATCCCGCGGCGGCCACCGTGTTGGCGTCTCCGCCGCGCCCGAGGGGCCGTAGGGTGAAGGGATACGGAAGGAAGCTACATGCATCTACGTAAGGCAGGCAGCGTGCCGATCGAGCCGGTCACGGCCGGGCGGGGAACCGGTCGTCAGGTCCTGATCAGCGAAGACACCGGTCCTCACTTCCAGATGCGCCGGTTCATCATGGAACCGGGAGGCGGCATGCCTCGGCACACGAACGAGGTGGAGCACGAGCAGTACGTCCTCAAGGGCCGTGCGAAGGTCGGCATCGGAGACGAGGTCTTCGAGGTCGAAGCCGGTGATGCCGTCTTCATCCCCGCGGGCGTGCCCCACTGGTACCTGGCCGACCCGTCGGGTCCTTTCGAGTTCCTCTGCATGGTCCCGAACCTCCCCGATCGCATTCGGCTCGCTCCCGACGAGGACTGAGCCGGTCGCGGACGGTCGGAAGCTGGCCAACCGGCGGCATACGATCTACCTTCCCGCCCTTCGTATCGGCGGTTCGCCGGATCGGAATCGGGATCCGCCGTTTGCCGTCACTCGAATCATCGACGGGTACGCGATGAGCGATTCCAGCATGAACGTCTCTCTCCCGGACGGATCCAGCAGGGAGCTCCCGGCGGGCTCGACCGCCAGACAACTGGCCGCTGATATCGGTCCCGGGCTCGCCCGCGCCGCCGTGGCGGCGAAGGTGAATGGAGAGCTTCGGGACCTCGATCGTCCGCTGCCGGATGGGGCGACCGTGGCGATCGTCACGCGGGGAGACGACGACGCCGACGCGCTGTACGCGCTTCGCCACTCGACCGCCCACGTTCTCGCCACGGCCGTGCGCGACCTGTATCCGGGTGCGGGCATCGGCTTCGGACCTCCGATCGAGAACGGGTTCTACTACGACTTCGATGTGCCGGAGCCGTTCACGCCCGAGGACCTGGAGCGCATCGAGGCGCGCATGGGCGAGATCGTGCAAGAGGGATACGCCTTCGAGCGGCAGGAGGTGAGCCGAGAAGAGGCAGAGAGCCTGTTCGAGGACGATCCGCTCAAGCTCGAGCGACTGGCCGAAATCCCACAGGACGAAACGATCTCCACCTACACCGACGGTCCATTCACCGACCTGTGCCGCGGACCGCACGTGGCCTCGACCGACGAGATCCGCCACTTCAAGCTGCTGTCGGGAGCCGGGGCCTACTGGCGAGGCGACGAGACCCGCCAGATGCTGCAGCGGATCTACGGGACGGCGTTCTACGATCGGAAGTCTCTCGACGCCTATCTGGACCAGCTCGAGGAGGCCAGGAAGCGCGATCACCGCAGGCTCGGTCAGGAGCTGGATCTGTTCAGCTTCCACGAGGAGTTCGGACCGGGCCTCGTCGCCTGGCACCCGAAGGGGGCGCGCATTCAGCACCGGCTGCGACGCTGGATCGAGGACCTCCTGGAAGTGCAGGGATACGAGTTCGTCTTCACGCCTCACCTGGCGAGCGAAGCGCTCTTCCTCCGGTCCGGCCACCTGCCAGCCTACGCCGAGAACATGTACCCGAGCATGCAGGGCGAGGGAGAGGGCGAGGCGTTCCGGGTGAAGCCGATGAACTGCCCTGGCCACGTGATGATCTACGAGGCCCGGCAGCGCAGCTACCGCGACCTCCCGCTGCGGCTGTCGGAGATCGCCAACGTTTACCGATATGAGCGCTCGGGCACCCTGCACGGGCTTCTCCGGGTTCGGATGCTGACCATGGACGACGGTCACATCTTCTGCACGCCGGACCAGGTGGAAGACGAGATCTTCACCTGCATCGATCTGATCGACGAGGTGATGGGAACGCTGGGCCTGGAGTACCGACTCGATCTTTCCACGCGTCCAGAGAAGAGAATCGGCGCGGATTCCGTGTGGGATCGGGCAGAGGCCGACCTTCAGCGGGCGCTGGACAGGATCGGCCGGCCGTACGGGATAGATGTCGGGGGCGGTGCCTTCTACGGACCGAAGATCGACATCAAGTTCAAGGACGCGATCGGACGGGAGTGGCAGGGCGCGACCATCCAGCTGGACTTCAACCTCCCGGAGCGGTTCGAGCTCGAATACGTCGGAACCGACAACAGGCCGCACCGGCCGGTGATGATCCATCGAGCGATCTTCGGGACTCTGGAGAGGTTCACCGGCTTCCTGATCGAGCACTTCGCGGGTGCGTTTCCCGTGTGGCTCGCTCCGGAGCAGGTCCGCGTTCTTCCGATCACGGACGAACAGGCGGAGGGCGCGCAGGCGGTGGTGGATAGGTTGCGGGAGGCGGGCGTGCTCGCCGAGCTCGACGTCCGCTCGGACACCCTCAACTACCGGATCCGGGACGGTGAGCTCAGCAAGGTCCCGTACCTGCTGGTGGTCGGCGGTCGTGAGCTCGAGAGCGGGACGGTCGCAGTTCGCGCCCGGGGAGCCGAGAAGAAGCAGGTGGTGATGCCGGTCGAGGCATTCGTCGAGCGTATCCGCGAAGAGATCGGATCGAGGGCCCTGGCGCCGTGACCCACGGGGCCTGGACTCGCCGGCAGTTCGCGGTCGCCGGTGCGTCGGCCGTCCTCGGTGCTCGAAGCCTTCCGTGGTTCCCGAACACGCCGCAGTACGAGTGCCTTGTCCTGGGCTCGATTCAAGACGGTGGCCTTCCGCAGGCGGGTTGCTGGACGGAGCGATGTGATCGGGCCCGGATTGATCCCCACTTCGTGGCGTCCCTGGCCATCGTCGACCCGACCTCGGGGCGGGCCTGGCTCGTGGACGCGTCTCCGGATCTGGTCCGGCAGATGGATCTCATCCCGGGGGAGGCCTTTCGCCGTCGTGCCTCCGAACGGAGACCGTTCGAGGGGATCCTCCTGACGCATGCTCACATCGGGCACTACCTCGGGCTCGCGCTACTGGGCCGGGAGGGGCTGGGGATCGAGAGCACCCCCTGTTTCTGCACGGAACGCATGGCGCACTTCCTGAGCACGAACGGTCCGTGGGACCTGATGGTTCGGGAGGGCAGGCTCGACCTCAGGGTCCTGCATCCGGATCGACCCGTGGTGCTCGCGCCGGGTCTCGAGGTCACGGCGCTGGAGGTTCCGCACAGGGAGGAGTATTCGGACACGGTGGGGTTCGTGTTTCGCGGCAAGCGAGCGTCCTTGCTGTACCTTCCCGACATCGACAGCTGGGACGCGTGGGACCGCGACATCTCGGCGGTGGTGGCCGGGGTGGACATCGCGATGCTCGACTCCTCGTTCTACTCGATGGATGAGCTGCCCGGAAGAAGCCAGTCCGAGGTCCCTCACCCGCTCGTGCGGGACACGATGCGCCGGCTGGGTCCGCTGACCGGCGACCACCGGATCGTGCTGACTCATCTGAACAACTCGAATCCACTCCTGGACGAGGGTGGCCCCGAACGGGAGGCCGTGATCGAGGCCGGGTTCGAGGTCGCCCGAGCCGGGCAGAGATTCGATCTGTGACGGCCGGCCCCCTGGAGACGCCCCTCACCCGCCACGCGAGCATCCAGGTTCCCCTCATCGGTGGGGCGATGTACCCGTGTGGCAACCCGGAGCTGGTCGCCGCGGTGTCGGAGGCCGGGGCGATCGGGATCGTCCAGCCCGTGTCCCTCACGTACGTTCACGGCCACGGTCTTCGCGACGGCCTTCGCTACATTCGCTCCCTCACCTCCCGGCCGATCGGGTTCAACGTTCTGATCGAGAAGTCCTCCCGGCGCTACGCGGACCGGATGGCCCGGTGGCTCGATGTCGCGCTCGAAGAGGGAATACGCTTCTTCGTGACGTCGCTCGGCAAGCCCGCCTGGGTCGTGGAGCAGGTCCGATCCGCCGGCGGGGTCGTCTATCACGACGTGACGGAACGCAAGTGGGCCGAGAAGGCGGTGGACGCGGGAGTGGATGGTCTGATCGCGGTGAACGACCGCGCGGGCGGGCACGCCGGTCCGATGCCGGCCGATCGCCTCCTCGGACAGGTGAAAGATCTGGGCCTGCCCGTCGTTTGCGCCGGAGGCGTGTCCACCGAGGCCGAGTTCGTCGAGGCCCTGAGCCTCGGATACTGCGGCGTTCAGATGGGCACCCGGTTCATCGCCACCTCCGAGTGCACGGCGTCCGATGCGTACAAGCACGCAATCCTCGAGGCATCCGAGGCGGATGTGGTGCTGAGCGACCGGGTGACCGGTGTGCCGCTCTCGGTGATCCGTACGCCCTACGTCGAGGCGATGGGCACTCGGGCGGGACCCATCGCCAGGGCCCTTCTGCGTCACCCTCGGACCAAGCACTGGATGCGGTGGTTCTATGCGGTGCGGTCGGGACGTCGGCTCGCCCGTGCGAACCGCGACTCATCCGGGCGTCTGGAGTTCTGGCAGGCGGGAAAGAGCGTCGCCGGCATCGCTTCGATCGAGCCCGCCGGCGACATCGTGCGCCGTTTCGCGGCCGCGGCCGTCAGGCCAGGAGGCGGCCCTCCAGCACGGTGACGGCCCGGCCGGAGAGCAGAACCCGATCGTCCCGAACGCGAACTCCCACGGTGCCCCCTCGCTCGGAGAGCTGACGGCCAACGAGGTCATCCGTGCCGAGCCTCCGGGCCCACCATGGCCCGAGACAGCAGTGAGCCGAGCCGGTGACCGGGTCCTCGGCGACGCCCACCGCAGGGGCGAAGAAGCGCGACACGAAGTCCACCCCACGGGCCACGAGATCGTGTCCTGCCGCCGATGTGACCATGACGCCGCGGACCGGAGCGCTCGACAGGCGCTGAAAGTCGGGCCGCAGGCCGCGGACGACGGCTTCGTCCTCCACTTCGACCAGAACGTCGAAGCGGTTCCTGGCCACCGTGACCGGGGCCAGGCCGCCGAGGGCCTCCAGCAGTCCGGGAGGAGGCTCGCAGGGCTCGGCAGGCTCGGCCGGGAAGTCCATCTCGATCCCGTCTCCTCGCCTCGTGGCTGCCAATCGCCCCCCGAGGGTGTCGAACAGAAGCGGCTCCTCCGGGTCGGCGAGACCTTCCTCCCACAGCGCATGTGCCGCCGCCAGCGTCGCATGACCGCACAGCTCGACCTCTACCTCCGGGGTGAACCAGCGCAGAGGACGTGCATGTCCCTCCTCCCTCGCGTGCACGAAGGCCGTCTCCGAGAGGTTCATCTCCCGGGCGACGCTCTGCATCCAGCCGGGGTCCGTCGGACCCGTGAGCAGGCACACGGCGGCCGGGTTTCCGGAAAAGGGCTCGTCCGCGAAGGCATCGATCTGCAGTACTCTCATGCTCCTCATCTCTTCCGTCAGGTGGAGGCGTACAGCGCCCGGAGGGCGTCGGAACCGGCCTCGCATACCCCTTTCTCCGTGATCAGGCCGGTGACCAGCCTCGCCGGGGTCACGTCGAAGCCGGGGTTGAACACCGGGGTGTCCGGAGGAGTGATTCGAACGCTGGATGGGCGGGCATCGGGACCGAAGCCGCCCACCTCGGAGACTTCCGTCGGGTCCCTCTCCTCGATCGGGATAAGGTGGGCCTCGCCCTCTCCGATCTCCCAGTCGATCGACGGGCCCGGAACCGCGGCGTAGAAGGGAACGCCCGCGTCGCGGGCGGCGACGGCCTTCATGTAGGTGCCGATCTTGTTGCACACGTCGCCCGCGGCGGTGGTCCGATCCGTGCCGGTGATCACCACGTCCACGCGACCGGTTCTGAGCAGGTGTCCGGAGGCGTTGTCCACGACGACGGTGTGATCGACGCCCTCCTCGCGGAGCTCCCATGCGGTGAGCGAGGCCCCCTGGTTCCTCGGTCTCGTCTCGCTGACCCACACGTGCACGGGAATACCGTCGCGATGCACCCGGTACACCGGGGCAAGGGCCGTGCCCCAATCCACGGTGGCGAGCCAGCCTGCGTTGCAGTGGGTCAGCACCTGGATAGGACGCTTCCGATCGGCTCCGCGGGCGATCGCCTCGAGCACCTCGCCGCCGTGTCGTCCGATCGCCCGGCACCGGTCCACGTCTTCGTCCGCCATCTGTCGGGCCCGGGCGAAGGCCGCCGACTCCCTCTCCGCGGGCGGGAGCGCCTCGAGTCGCTCCCGGGTCTCCTGGATCGCCCAGCGGAGGTTGACCGCGGTCGGCCGCGTGTCCAGCAGGCGGCTCGCCGCCGCGCCGAGGCCGGCGTCCGACGCATCGATACGGCATGCCAGGGCGAGCCCGTATGCAGCGGTCACTCCGATCAGGGGAGCGCCACGAACCCACATGTCCCGGATCGCCCGGGCGGCATCCTCCACCGTGTTCAGCGTCTCCCGGCGTACGCGGTGGGGAAGGGCGGTCTGGTCGATGACCTCGATGAGGGGTCCACCCGGACCCTCCACTTCACGGATCGAACGGGTCTGCACACCGCCTACGAGCATGACGGCCGATCCCCGGGGCCCGACCGCCCGAGCCTCGCGGTCACGACGGTCCGGTGCCGATTGCGCGATTCCATTCGCTTTGTCCCGCCATTCTCGATCATAAGTAAGGAGAAAAGAGCCACGCGGTACCGTCTCTCAGCTTCTCGGGCAGGCTCCGTCGGTCCAGTTCGTCCCGGGACAGGGGACGCGCATCGTCGATCTTCTCGGCCACGATGCCGTCGAGCTGCGACACCAGCTCGCGATCATAGCACTCGACGTTGAACTCGAAGTTGAGGCGCAGACTGCGGGGATCCCAGTTTCCGGAGCCGAACAGGGCCCACCCTTCGTCGACCAGCATGAGCTTCGAGTGGTCGAATGGCGGTGGACTCAACCATACCCTCGCTCCGTGCTCCATCACGCGGGCCAGCTGTGCTCTCATCGCCCAACCGACGATCCGGAGATTGTTGACCTCGGGAATCACGATGTCGAGACGCACGCCTCCCAGGGTGACCACGTTCAGTGCACTGATCAAGGCCTGGTCGGGCAGAAAATACGGCGTCAGGATCCGTACGTGACTCCGTGCGGACCGGAGCGCGGCCAGGATGGTCCAGTGCAGCTTCTCGAAGTCGTCGTCGGGGCCGTCGCTGACCCCGCGTGCGGTCGTCGGACCGGAGCGGGGCAGGGAGGGACGCCACGGATCCCCGTCCAGGTGCTCTCCCGTCGTGTGCGTCCAGTCCTTGGCGAAGGCATCCACCAGCTCGCCCACCACCGGTCCATCGAGCTCGAAATGCAGGTCTCGCGTCGGCTGCCGGCTCTCGATGGACAGACAGGATGCTTCCCTGATGTTCAGGCCGCCCGCGAACCCGATGCGTCCGTCTACCACGAGGATCTTCCGGTGGTTCCTCAGGTTGAGGTACGCCATGTGCCACGGGACCATGCTGCCGCCGAACTGGGCGACACGGACCCCGCGCTCCGCGAGGACCCCGGGAGCGCGGGGCTTGCTGTAGGCGGCCCCCACCCCATCGATCAGGACCCGGACCTGGACGCCCCGCGCGGCGGCCCGGGAGAGGGCTTCGACGAACTTCCAGCCGATCCGGTCCACATCGAAGATGTACGTGACGAGCCCGACCGACGAGCGGGCCGCGTCGATCGCCTCCAGCATGGCGGGATACGCCTCGTCCCCGTTCCGGAGCGGGCGGACCCGATTGCCGGGCAAGAGCTCGTTCTGCGTCACCCGATCCATGGCGCGGGCCAGAGATCGAAGGGAATTCTCGACCGGAGGCGAGTCGGAAGGAGGCACGAGGGCGGGCGGGAGCCGGTGCCGGGCCGGCACACGGTCCATGCTCGCGTGGATCTCCGAGCCGCGCCGCTTGACCCGGTTGATCCCGAACAGGAGGTAGAGCAGGGACCCGAACACGGGGGCGAGCCATGCGAGCCCGATCCAGCCGATGGCGGCCCGCACCTCGCGCTTGTGAAGCAGCACGTGTCCCGACACGATGACCGAGAGCACCACGGTCAGGACTGCCGCGACGATAGGCCATGTCGAGAGAAGTCGAGTCAAGGCCGCCGGCTCCGCCTTTCTGAATCGCCGTTGACGACAGCACCATATCGCACGTTACCTTACGGTTTCGCGGACGGCCGCAACAGTTCCGCCGGCCGCAATCGAGTGCGGAGAAAACGGATGACCAACGGGACGGGGATCAGCAGGGCGGGACGCTTCCTCCTGTACGGGGCGGCGTTCGTGGTGCTCGTCGCCGGGGTGCGGACGGCCGAGTCCATCGTGGTGCCGTTCCTCCTGGCGGTGATGCTCGCCGTGATCTGCGCCACCCCGCTGCGCTGGATGCAGAGGAAGGGGCTCCCGACGTGGATCTCGGTGCTGGCGATCGTATTGATGCTGCTCAGCATCGGGACGATCACGGGCACCGTGATCGGTACCTCGCTGATCGACTTCACCCGGTCGCTGCCCGGGTATCAGGTGCGCCTCGAGTTGAAGGTGGACGAGCTGGTGCGGTGGCTCGCCTCGCACGGATTCGAGGTCTCTGGCCAGCTGCTGGCCGACTCCTTCGATCCGGGCGAGCTGCTGCGCGTGGTGGGGCGCATATTCACCGGCGTCGGCGACGTTCTCGGCAAGATCGCCATCATCCTCATCATTACCCTGTTCATACTGCTCGAGATCTCGGGTTTCCCGGGCAAGCTGCGGCTGGCCTTCCCGCGCGCGGGCCGCAACCTGCTTCCTTTCGCGGAAATCAACGACAAGGTCCGCCACTACCTGGCGCTCAAGACCCTGTTGAGCCTCGCCACGGGCGTGCTCGTGGCCGTGTGGCTCCGAATCATCGGTGTCGATTATGCACTCCTGTGGGGCCTGCTGGCGTTCCTGCTCAACTACGTGCCCAGCATCGGTTCGTTCATCGCGGCCATTCCGGCCGTCATGCTCGCCTTCCTCCAGTTCGGGCCGGGTGACGGCATCCTCACGGCGATTGGCTATCTGGTGATCAACACGGCGATCGGGAACATCATCGAGCCCAGGGTCATGGGCGAGGGAATGGGGCTCTCGACCCTGGTCGTGTTCCTCTCCCTGATCTTCTGGGGCTGGGTTCTGGGACCCGTGGGGATGCTCCTCTCGGTGCCCCTCACGATGATCATGAAGATCATCCTGGCCGCCAACGAAGAGACTCGCTGGATCGCCGTTCTCCTCGGGTCCCGACCCGCGGACGTGGTCGTGGGCGGGCCGGATGATGACCCGGCGGAGTGGGTCGGCACGTGATCGAGTTCGGTCCCGGGGACGGCAGTGAGCTCGTCGAACTGATCCGGTCTTCCGTGATCGGCGAGAACGAGGCCGTGCCGGGTCCGTTCGGTCCCCGGCGGGTCACCTATGCGGACTACACGGCCTCCGGGCGATCTCTGGGGATCATCGAGGACTTCATTCGGGAGTCCGTCCTGCCCCTGTATGCGAACACGCACACGGAGAGCTCCGGCACGGGCCTTCAGACGACGCGATTCCGGGAGGACGCCCGCCGGATCATCGCCCGGTGCGTAGGCGCCACCGACGATCACGCCGTCATCTTCTGCGGCACGGGGTCCACAGGGGCGATCGATCGTTTGATCGGAGTCCTGAATCTGCGCATCCCGGCCGATCTCGACGATCGGTACCAGCTTTCGAAGCACATTCCCGCCGAAGAGCGGCCGGTCGTGTTCATCGGGCCGTACGAGCACCACTCGAACGAGCTGCCGTGGAGAGAGTCGATCGCGGACGTCGTCACCATTCACGAAGACCTTCACGGCGGGATCGACCTCGGTGAGCTCGAAGAGCGGCTGCTGGAGTTCGAGGGCCGTCCCTTGAAGATCGGCTCCTTCTCGGCCGCTTCGAACGTGACCGGCATCACCACCCCCGTGCGCGAGGTCTCGGTGCTTCTGCACCGCCACGGCGCACTGTCCCTGTGGGATTTCGCGGCTGCAGCGCCCTACGTGGGAATCCGCATGGGCCCGGCCGGGGAGACCGGCGAGGACCGGCTGGACTACAAGGACGCCGTCTTCATTTCGCCCCACAAGATGATCGGCGGGCCGGATACGCCGGGCATCCTCGTGGCGCGGCGCGAGCTGTTCACGAACCGCGTTCCCGTGGTCCCGGGAGGGGGGACCGTCTGGTACGTGAATCCGGATGATCACCGGTATTTCGAAGACCCGGAGCAGCGGGAGGAGGGCGGTACACCCCAGATCATAGGGGCGATTCGGGCCGGTCTCGTCTTCGCGCTGAAGGAAGCCGTGGGCCAGGAGGTCATCCGCGAGCGGGAGGAGTCTTTCATCCGGCGGGCCATCGATTCCTGGAGCGCGAACCCGAACATCGAGATCCTCGGGGACAGGGCGCACGAGCGGCTGTCGATCGTTTCCTTCGTGATCCGCCAGGGAGATTCGGGCCAGTACCTGCATCACAATCTGGTCGTGGCCCTGCTGAACGACCTGTTCGGAATCCAGTCTCGCGGAGGCTGTTCGTGCGCCGGTCCGTACGGGCACCGACTTCTGGGTATCGACGTCGAGACCTCCCGCGAGTTCGAACGGGAGATCGGTCGAGGGTGTGAGGGGATCAAGCCGGGTTGGGTTCGGGTGAACTTCAACTACTTCATCTCGGAAGCGGTGTTCGAGTTCATCCTCGATGCCGTCCACTTCGTGGCGAACCACGGCGGAAAGCTGCTGAAGCAGTACGACTTCGATCCACACTCCGGCCTGTGGACCCACAGCCGGGGGCGCACCCGCCCTCCGATGAGCCTGTGGGACATCCGGTACACCCCGGCCGGGATTGAATGCCCGCGTCACCGTTCCGCGGCAGGGGAGTCGGAGCTGGAGAGCTACCTCGAGGAGGCGGCCAAGATCGTGGCTCGGGCCGAGGACGGGGGTCCGTCCGGACGGTGCGCCGACGTCCTCACGGAGGACTTCGAGCACCTGCGGTGGTTTCCGCTGCCGGGGGAGTGCGGCGCCGGACGATAGCGATAGACCCCCAGGGCGCGCGGGTTCAGTGGGGTCGCGGTACGTTCGTCGGTGCGCTCGTTCGTCACCCCGCCGTCGGGTCGTCGGTCCGAAAGCCGGCTTCGCGGTGGCTCCCGTCGCAGAAAGGCTTGTTGCCCGAGTGCCCGCACCGGCACAGGGCGCAGGCCGCTCCCTCGGCTGCCGCGCCGTCGTCCCCCTCGATCCGGAAGCGGCCCTCGAGCACCAGCGGGCCGTCGGTCCGCAGTCGAACGGTCAGGTGAGTGGAGTCGTCGTCCCCGGCGGGACGCACCCGCGGGTCGTCGAGGTATCCCGGGTCGTCGAAGTCGGCCTCCGCGTGCTTCCCATCGCAGAACGGCTTGTGGTCCGAATGGCCACAACGACAAAGCGCCATTCTCGCCAGCTTCATGATCTCGACACGGTCGGAATCCACGATGCGCAGGTCCCCCGAGGCGTACACCGGGCCTCCGGGACTCACGCGCAACTCGTTCGGAGGCTCGGCCGTCTCCTCCTCGCCTCCGTCGGTTCGCTCGTACGTCAGGGCTCCCGTGGGGCACCGCCTCACCACCTCGGCCACCTTCTCGGCCGGGGCGGCGCCGGCCTCGATCCACGGCTTTCGATTCGGATCGAATACCTCAGGCAGCCCGCTCACGCACTCGGCCGCGTGGATACACCGCTTCGCGTCCCAGGCGACGCGGATTCCCGATCCCTCGTATTCCCGGACCTTCCCCATTCGTCCTCCGTGGTGTCTCGTTCAGGTGCTCGTCAGCGCCAGCCGCGGTCGACCAGCCACTGCACGTACTCCCGCTGCTTGCGGTCCCGGTCCGACGGGGGACGGTCGCCTCGGGCTTCCGCGTCGCGCCGGACACTCTCGACGTGCTCGGCAAGCGGCGGAAGGCCCACGGCCTCTCTCCGCCGGTCCACATCCTCCGGCCTCTCCAACTCCAGGGGAGACAGATCGCCGTTCCGGTCCCAGTCCAGGATGGTTCCGTAGCGCTGCGGCCTGCCCTCCAGAGTGCGAATACGATCCTCCACGCGCGCCAGCCGACCTGGATCGGATTGGCCACGGCCCACTGCGATCTCGAGCAGACGCCGGCCCAGCCGGAGGATGTCCGGCCGCGAGATGGAGTGCATGAGCAGGATCCATGCAGCCTCTTCGGCTTCCTCTCCGAACCTCCGCGCATCCGGCCAGCCGCAGGTCCGGAGTATCCCGTCGAGGCGCTCGGCGTTCCGCAGGTGTACCCTCTCCATGCGGGCGTGGTACGTGTCGAACAGGACGCCGAGGGCCACGAGCTCGTCGCGAACGCGTCGGTCCTCCTCTCGCATGGACCGAAGCTCCCGCGCGACCGCTTCGGTATCGATCTTCTTGCGGTTGCGCCCCGCATCCTCGGCCATACCTTCTTCCCCCACCATGCAGGAACGTCTGATCGAACTGTATCGGGCCCAATTCGGGGCGGCTCCGACGGCGGTGCTCGCGCTCGCCGGCGATGGCTCGAACCGCGCCTATCGAAGGCTGCTGGGCGGCGACGAGCCGGTCATCGGGGTCATGGGCCCCGACCCGGAGGAGAATCGCGCATTCCTCTCGTTCACGCGAGCGTTCCTCGGCATCGGCTTGCCCGTGCCGGACCTGTACGCAGCGGACGAGGAGGGTGGCGTGTACCTGCTCGAGGACCTCGGGGATGTCACGCTGTTCGACGCGCTGGAAGAGGCGCGCGCGTCCGGAGGGGGGACTTTCCCGGAGCCGATCGCTTCCCGGTACCGGGAGGTAGTTCGCTGGCTCCCGCGCTTCCAGGTGCGGGGTGGGGAGGTGGTGGATTACCGGGACGCGTACCCGCGCGAGGCGTTCGATCGCCAGTCGATCCTCTGGGACCTCAACTACTTCAAGTATCACTTCCTGAAGCTGGCGCACGTTCCGTTCAACGAAGCGCGACTCGAGCACGACTTCGAGACCCTGATCGGGTTCCTCCTCGGAAGCGACCGCGACCACTTCATGTATCGTGACTTTCAATCACGAAACGTGATGCTGAAGAACGGTGCTCCGCGCTTCATCGACTACCAGGGCGGCCGGCGCGGGGCGCCCGAGTACGACATCGCATCGATCCTCTACGATGCGAAGGCCGACCTGCCGGACGACCTGCGGGACGAGCTCCTGGACGAGTATCTCGCGGCGCTTTCGGAAGAGACGACGGTCGATCCGGACCGGTTCCGGCTCTCGTACCCCGGCTACGTGCTCGTGCGCATCATGCAGGCCCTGGGCGCCTACGGTTACCGGGGGTTCTTCGAGCGAAAACCGCGCTTCCTGCGCAGCGTTCCCTTTGCCGCCCGAAACCTCGGTGCTCTGCTGAACCGGGGTCTCCCGGTCGAAGTTCCCGAGCTCGAGCGCGTGTTCGCGCGCATCGCGTCCGCCTGGTCCATGCCCGACTCCGAGCCGGGACACGGAGGCCTCGTCCTGCACGTGTTCAGCTTCAGCTATCGCCGGGGCTATCCGGAGCCGGTGGACGGTCACGGCGGCGGATTCGTGTTCGATTGCCGATCGGTTCCCAATCCCGGCCGCGAGGCCGTCTATCGGCGGCTCACGGGCACGAACGAGGAGGTCGTGCGATTCCTGGCGGGGAGGGAGGAGACCCAGAGGTACTGGGCGAGCGTGCGAGCCCTGTGCGAGGGGCACGTGGCCGAATACCAGAGGCGCGGGTTCGAGAGCCTCACCGTTTCCTTCGGCTGCACAGGCGGCCAGCATCGCTCGGTGTACTTCGCCGAGCGCCTCGCGTCCCACGTGCGCGAGGCATTTCCCGAGGTGCGGGTCCACGTGCACCACCGGGAGGCACCGTACTGGCCGGCCGGCGGGGCCGGCGAGTAAGGGTCGCGCCGTGGACGGGATGATTCTGGCGGCCGGCCTCGGAACCCGGCTGCGTCCCCTCACCGACGAGGTCCCCAAGGCCCTGGTGACGGTGGACGGGGTCACGCAGCTCGACCGCACGCTGTCGCGACTCGGGGAGGCGGGCTGCGATCGCGTCGTGGTGAACGTGCATCACCACGCCGGCCTCATCGAACGCCATCTGGCCGGGGCCGTTGCGAGTGGCGGGCGGACTTCGGGATCGGTCGCAACACCGGATGCCCGGGAACCGGTCGAAGTGGTCGTGTCGCTCGAGGAGGACAGGCGGCTCGACACCGGCGGGGGGATCCGGCAGGCGAGACGCTTCTTCCGCGGCGATCGAACGATTCTCGTGCATAATGTGGACGTGATCTCGGAGGTCGACCTCGGCCGTGTGGCCCGTGCGCACGAGTCCAGCGACGCCCTGGCGACGCTCGTGGTCCAACGCCGCGAGGCCAGCCGCTACCTGGTCTTCGACACCCTGGGGCTGTGCGGGCGAATCGACGCCGAAAGTGGAGCCGAGGAGTGGGCTCGCGAGCCTGCCGCGCCGACCTGGAGGGCGGGCTTCACGGGCATCCACGCTCTGCGCCCGGACCTTCCGGAGAAGCTCATCGAGGACGGCGCCTTCTCCATCATGACCGCCTACCTTCGACTCGCTTCCGCCGGCGCGCGGATTCTGCCCTTCGACGCCACGGGAGATCTCTGGCTCGACATCGGTTCCCCGGAGCGCCTGGCCCGCGCCCGGCGGGTCATCGAGGCGGGCCGGGGAGTCTAGCCGCTCGGAGCGGATCCGACCGCCGGCTTCCCGACCACCGCGCCCACCACGAAGGGGACCTCGAGCTCGTCCCGGGTGACCGCGTAGAGGTAGCCGTTTCGGATGATCGGCGGTGGGTAGAAGGCGATCGGGAAGGGTGAAACCACCTGGCCCAGGTAGCGTCCCTCCGGATCGAACACGTCGAACAGGCGGTCTTCCGATTCCTCGCTCGAGACCAGCCTCACCCACAGGTAGCCGGCGTCGTCGAGCAGGAACTCGTCGAAGGCCGGCTTCACGTCCGGAATCCGCGACCAGTCGGGCTTACCGCCGGCCTTCACGAATTCTTCCAGGTTCTCCCTCGCCTCATCCACGTCGGCGGTGGTGACGGGAAGGGGCTCGTAATCCCGCCGGATCGACCTCAGGGTGTCGCCCTCCCAGCTCAGCTGGAAGATCCGGTAGTCTCCGGTAAGGCCCGCCCACCAGGTCCCGTCTCGATTCAGCCGCCACTCGAGAGACGGCGTGTACGGCACTCCCGTCCTCCACCAGTTGTTCTCGTTTCGGAGCTCGAAGAACTGTCGCTCCCCGGGATACTCCGGGGGGGCGACGGAGTCGATGGGCTGGAGATCGGAGCCGTACCGCACCATGACCAGCCCCACTTCCTCCTCGGCTGCGGTGTCGATCCCGTACGTGTAGAAACGACCGGAATCGTCGAACCCACCCGGCCAAGGCATTACGACGACGCCGCCGATCGTGGGGTGGCTCGCCACGAAGGCTCCGGTGGTGTCGACCACCGAGAGGCGGTTGTTGGACGGATCGACGATCCAGAGATTCCCGTCCGGCCCCCACTCCATGCCGATGACCCGGTTGAACTCGCCCGGGCCCTCACCCTGGCGGCCCACCGTCTTGAGATAGCCTCCCTGAGGGTCGAACACGCGCAGCTCCTGGGCCTGGCCCTCGAAGATCCAGAATCGGCCGTACGCGTCCACGTCGAAGTCCGTGATCGCTCCGAACATGTCGGGGCCTTCTCCGTCGAGCGTTCCGATTCGCAGCTGTTCGTCGAGCGTCCAGGCCTCGTCAGGACCCCACAGGGGACGGTTCGGGTTGTAGACGGAGATCTCGCCGCTGGCGAGCGTGTCCACCGTTCCGCCCCAGCCGCTGGCGGCCGACTCATCGGCGCAGGCGGCCACGGTCAGCCCCAGAATGACGACCACGAGCAGAGCCCAGGCCATGACGAGGAGACGACGGGCGGAGGCATCGTAGAGACGCCAGGGGCGGGGCTGGCCGATCATTGCGCTCTCCCTGCGGGCATCCGGGTAGTCAGAGGCGCCCGAGCACGGGCACCCGTACGCCCGTAGGACACTACGGGACGGCATAGGGTTGGTCGGTGGCTTCTGGAAGGGGGATCGCGGCCGGACCGCGGAACCTGACCGGAGACCGGCTCGAGCCAAAGGCTCGCTGCGCCCCGCACCGGCCTCCGGACCAGATTCAGCGTGAGCGTCCTCGCGAAAGCCGCCGTTTCCGACCGACTCGCGTGTCGGCTCATCTTCTATTTGCCGCTCGAGGCCGAAAAGTTACATCGACCTAAACGCGGTCGGGCCTCCAGATGTCCCTACAGGTGACCCTCGCCTTCGGGGCGCTCTCGAGGTCCGGCGTGACCCGCGCATTCGGTCGCTCCGGATTCGCCGAACCCGAGAGGGGCGTCGGACGAGTGCATGCGTGTTGCACACTTCAATCATTGCAATCGCTTAAACGGTTTTGAGTAAAGTGATGTCGAGAACACTCCCGGCGAGTCTCGCGCTGATCGCATCGCTCTCGGGTTGCACCGAGAATTCGGCCGGGCCCGAGTCCGGTCCACAGTCGTTTGTCCTGTCCGAGATCTGGACCGTCGGCCGAGCCGAGGGGGCCGGTCCGGACCTGTTCGGAGACATCGGCGGACTCCTGGTGGATTCTCTCGGACGCGTCCACGTCCTGGACGTGTCGGCGGGAGAGGTTCGGGTGTTCGGCCCGCAGGGTGCTCACGTGCGGACCTACGCCGGACCGGGATCCGGTCCGGGAGAACTGCTCGGCCCTGCCGGCCTTGCCCTGTCCGGTGCGGGCGAGATCTGGATCCTCGACGTGACGAACAACCGCTGGTCCGTCTACGACACCGCGGGGTTGTACCGGGCGGACATCCGACGTCCGGCGAGCGGCTTCTCCCGACCGTGGATGGGAGGGTTCGACGGAGAAGGACGCCTTCTGGACGTCACATTTCGTCCAGCCGGGGAGGAGATGGAGCTGATCCTCGTACGTTTGGAGATCTTCCGCCGCGCGGACGGGCGGCCCGCGGCGGTACAGCCGACGGACACCTTTCCGCTCCCGCGTCCACCCGCGGACCGATTCATCGTCACGGAGATCGATGGTTCGGGTCGCAGGCGGCAGGTGTCGGTCGCCATTCCGTTCACGGCGGGGCTTCGCCGGGAGCTTTCCCCCGGCGGCAACGTGTGGGAGGCGAGAACGGACCGATTCCGCCTGATCGAATTCGTTCCCGGCGGCGACACGCTGCGCCGCGTGGAACGAGAGGCGTCCGCCCTGCCGGTGTCTCCCTACCAGCTCGATTCGGCGCTCTCGGTGCTCGGCGAGCGGACGAGCCCGGATCTCGACTATGACCGGAGCCGCATTCCCGGGACCTGGCCGGTGCTGGAGGGATTCTTCGCGGACGGGAAGGGGCGCCTCCTCGTTCGACCGATCGAGCAGCCCCCGGTGCTCGGATTCGATCTACTCGAGACCGGAGGGGAGTGGATACGCCTCCGCTCGAAAAGCCGCCTCGAGCTCGAACCGAGACCCGCCGTGCGTGGAGATACCTTGTGGGCCGTCGTGCGGGACGAGCTCGGGGTCGACCGGGTTCGCAAGGCGACCTGGAAAGGAGCTCCGAGCGGTCACGGGTCCCGCGGAGCGCGCGTTGACACCCCGGGGGGAGCGCCCTAACTTCTCGCCCCTGAAAAACACGGAAAGTGGAGCGATTGCTCCCACCTTTCGGCGGGTCCGACTCCGGGGAGTCGGCTCAGCTGCCGGGTAGATTCACGGAGCCGCGATCCGATCACGGGTCGCGTCTTTGTGCGTGCCCGGTCGGCGTTCGTCGAGCGGGCTTTTTCGTGTTCGGCGCTTCGTATCGGGCCTGCCGGAGCGGCGATCGATCTACACGGCCCCGGAAGAGGTGAAGTGAGCCAGGAAGAACTGCGCGTAAACGACAGAATCCGCATCAGCCCTGTCCGACTGATCGACGTGGATGGAGATCAGGTCGGAATCGTGTCCACCGACGAGGCCCGGTCGATCGCCGCCGAGCGCGGATTGGATCTCGTGGAGGTGGCGCCGAACTCCCGGCCGCCGGTTTGCCGGATCATGGACTACGGGAAGTTCAAGTACGAACAGGCCCGGAAGGCGCGGGAGGCGAAGAAGAAGCAGCACGTCATCCACGTCAAGGAAATCAAGATGCGGCCGAAGATCGAGGACCACGACTTCGGGTTCAAGCTGAGGCATGCGCGGCGCTTCCTCGAGGACGGTGACAAGGTGAAGTTCACGCTCCGGTTCCGGGGCAGGGAAATGACGCACCCCGAGCTCGGTGAACGGGTCCTGGAGAGAGTGAAGGAGGAGCTCGAGGAGCTCGGTAACGTGGAGACGGACATACGCAGAGAAGGTCGGACCATGACGATGCTCATCGGTCCCAAGGGATAGCTGAAAGGAAGAGCAGATCATGCCGAAGCAGAAGACCAACCGGTCCGCAGCCAAGCGGTTTCGCAAGACGGCGACGGGCAAGTTTCGACGCAACAAGGCGTATCACAGCCACATCCTGACGAAGAAGAGCCCGAAGCGGAAGCGAAACCTGCGCAAGAAGACGCTGGTGGCTAAGGCCGACGAGAGCCGGGTTCGAAGACTGCTCGGCGGCTGATCCCGGCCTGTATCGGCCCACGGCGGTCGGCGGCGAGCAACGGAATAGAGACATCGGGAAGAGGATATCGACATGGCGCGTGTCACCACGAGCGTAGCTCGGAAGAAGCGCAAGAAGAAGGTACTCAAGCAGGCCCGGGGGCAATTCGGGGCCCGGTCGAAGCTCTACCGCACGGCGAAGAACGCGGTGGAGCGGGGATGGGCGTATTCCTACCGGGACCGACGTCGCCGCAAGCGGGACTTCCGGCGGCTCTGGATCGCTCGAATCAATGCGGCCACTCGTGAGCACGATCTCTCGTATTCCCGTTTCATCGCGGGTCTGCGGAACGCGGGTGTGGATCTGAACCGCAAGGCGCTCGCCGATCTCGCGGTGCGCGAACCGGAAGCGTTCGCCGAGCTCGCGCGTCTGGCGAAAGAGCACGGTCATTGACCGGTACGGACGAATCCGCAGGTCTCCGGGAGACCCTGGAGACCCTCCGAATCGAGGCCGTCGAGGCGATCGAGGGGGCGGAGGACGAGGCGTCCCTCGAGGAGGCCCGCGTCCGTTTCCTGGGCCGGAACGGGCTTCTCTCCAGGGCGCTCTCGCGGCTCCGGCAGCTGCCCGCCGAGGAGCGTCCCGAGGCGGGGAAGACGGCCAACCAGGTCAAGCAGACGCTCGAGACGACTCTCCAGCTGCGTACGGAAGAGCTGGCGAAGCTATTGGAGCCGGAGACCGGAGAGGAGCTGGATCTCACCCTTCCGGGTCGTCCCTCCTGGCGCGGTGCGGCTCATCCGGTCAGCCTCGTGATCGACGAGATCTGCGAGATCTTTCGCGAGCTCGGCTTCACGAGAGCCGCAGGTCCCGAGGTGGAGACCGACTGGCATAACTTCACCGCTCTGAACATCCCGCTCGACCATCCGGCGGCGGACATGCACGACACCTTCTACCTGGACGATGGCGTTCTCCTGCGCACGCACACGTCGCCCGTTCAAGCGCGCGTGATGCTCGAGCACGAGCCTCCGGTCCGGATTCTCGCTCCCGGTATGGTGTTTCGGCGTGACCCCTACGATGCCTCTCATGCTCCCGCCTTCGAGCAGGTCGAGGGTCTCGCGGTGGACGAGGGCATCGACTTCATCGAGTTCCGGGCCGCCATCGACTACTTCGTGCACCGGTTCTTCGGCCCCCGGACCCGGACACGGTTTCGGCCCTCGTACTTCCCCTTCACCGAGCCCTCGGCGGAAGTGGACGTGAGCTGCTTCATCTGCGAGGGGTCGGGGTGCTCCACCTGCAAGCGCACGGGGTGGATCGAGATCATGGGAAGTGGAATGGTGAACCCGGCGGTGTTCGAGGCCGTGGGATACGATCCGGAGCGGTACACCGGATACGCGTTCGGCATGGGACCGGCACGCATCGCGATGCTGCGGTACCGGATTCCGGACATCCGCATTCTGTACGAGGCCGATGCGGGCTTCCTGGAGCAGTTCGCCTGATGGACATCAGCGTCGGCTGGCTCCGGGCTCTCGCTCCCGATCTGGAGGGTAGCGCGGAGGAGCTCGCGTCGCGGCTCAGCTCGCGTGCCGTGCCCGTCGACCGGGTGCAGCCGGTCGGCGAGGGGCTGACGGACGTGCGGATCGCGCGGGTCGTGGAGGTCCGGCGGCACCCGAACGCGGATCGGTTGTGGTTGTGCCGGGTCGATGCCGGTGGCGCCGAGCCGCTCGACGTGGTCTGCGGAGCACCCATCGTGGTGGAGGGTGCGTTCTATCCCTTCATTCCGGCCGGTGGCACCCTGCCGGGCGGGTTCAAGATCGAGCGCCGCAAGATCCGGGGCGAGATCAGCAACGGGATGTTGTGTTCCGAGAAGGAGCTGGGGCTCGGACGCGATGCCGCGGGGATCATGAGGCTGGCCGACGGCCACACGCCCGGGGATCCGCTCGGGGTCGCCCTCGGACTGCCGGACGCCCGGCTCGAGGTCGACCTGACCCCGAATCGAATCGACCTCGCCTGCCACCTCGGGGTCGCGAGAGAGCTCGCGCCCGGCGGGACCGCCGCCCTGACCCTGCCGACATTCGGCGGTCCGTCGTGGGAGCCCGAATGGGAGTCGGATCCCCGCTCGACGGCCGCGGGCGGCGTTCGGGTAACGATCGAGGACTCCGATCGCTGCTTCCGTTACCTGGCGGCGATCGTGCGCGGCGTTCGCGTCGGTCCGTCGCCCGAGTGGCTTCAGTCGCGGCTACGGGCGGCCGGTTCTCGCCCGATCAACAACGTCGTGGATTCGACGAACTACGTCCTCCTGGAGCAGAATCAACCGCTCCACGCGTTCGATCTCGACCGGATCGATGGGCCCGAGATCCGGGTCCGTGCCGCTCGGGATGAAGCGCATCGGACGCTCGACGGCCAGGACCACAGGCTCGGAGCCGAGGTGACCGTCATCGCGGACGCCGAGCGACCCGTGGCCCTCGCCGGCGTGATGGGAGGTGCGGATTCCGAAGTGTCCGAGGGGACCTCCGATCTGCTGATCGAATGCGCCGCGTTCGACCCTCGCCACACCCGTCATACGGCGAGGGCCGCGGGCCTCGCCACGGATGCGTCCTATCGCTTCGAGAGGGGGATCGACGAGTCGGCCATGGAGGTGGCTCTGCAGCGCTGTGTGGAGCTCATTCTCGCCACGGCTGGCGGCCGGGCCGATCCGGTGGCGATCCGGGTGGGGAGAGCGCCGGAGGCCCCGGCGCTCGCGACTCTCCGACGGTCTCGAGTTCGCGCCGTGCTCGGCCTCGACCTGTCGGATCCCGAAGTGCGTGACCTGCTGTCACCGATCGGATTCGAGGTCGTGCCCTCCGGCCCGGACGACCTCACGGTGACGGTGCCCACCTGGCGGGGCGACGTGCGGACGGAAGCCGATCTGCTCGAGGAGGTCGCGCGCACCTACGGGTATGATTCGTTCCCGGAGGAGAAGCGCTCGTTCCGGCCCAGCGCGGTTTCCGACAGCTCGACGTGGCGGCGCGCCGACCGGGCGCGTCGCAGGATGGTCGGGCTGGGGGCCCTGGAAGCCCGCAGCTCGAGCTTCGTGGCGGCCAACCGCACCTCCGGCCGGCCGGCTCGACTTCTGAAACCTCTGTCGGAGTCCGAGTCGTATCTTCGGACCGATCTGGTGCCCGTGCTCCTCGGCCGTCTCGAACACAACTGGTCCCGCGGTCGGCGGGACGTCCGGCTGTTCGAGATCGGCACCGTCTTCCAGGCCGGGTCGGCCGAATCGGTTCCTTTCGACGAGGAGATGCGGGTCGCGCTCGTGGCGACGGGCCTGCGCGCCCCTGCGCACTGGAGCACAGACGACGCGGACGTCGACATCTGGGACCTGAAGGGCTGGATGGAGGCACTGGCTGACGATCTCGGGCTTGGACGGCTCCAGCCGCGCGACGCGGCCCCCGAATGGGAGGGGCTTCCGATCGGGTCGGAGTGGCTGTCGTCGGAGTCGCTCTGCATCTTGCAGGGGAACCGGCCGGTGGGAGTGGCGGGTCGGGTCCGCGACGAGGCCGTCGACGCCCCGGTGTGGGGGGCACCGGTGTACGCCGCGGAATACAGGCTCGCGGCCGTGCAGCTGGAGGATCGTCGACCGTACGAAGATCTTCCCACGTTCCCCGCCGTGGCCCGTGACCTGGCCATCGTTCTCGGGCGCGACGTGCCGGCCGAAGGTGTGGCGGCGGCGATCCGGTCGGCGGGACCGGACACGCTGGAATCCGTGAGCCTGTTCGACGTCTACGAAGGGGACCGGGTGGGCGAGGGGAAGCGCAGCCTTGCCTGGCGGCTCGTTTTCCGGGCCGCGGACCGGACCCTGACGGACGAGGAAGTGGAGGGGGCCGTGAAGTCGATCACCGTCAACCTGGAGGAACGATTCGATGCCAGAATCCGCTCCTCATGATCCTGCTGCCGTGGCGGGTGAGCTGGATGCCCTCGAGCAGGGGATCGGCAAGCTCGTTCGGGAGCTCGAGGAATATCGTGGTCGGGCGTCGGTCGCAGAGGAGGAGCACGCGCGGCTTCGTGGACTGCTCGAGCGGTCCGGTGTGGATGCGTCGGATCCGGGCTCGCTCGATCGACGCCTCCAGGAGTTGACGGAGGAGAACTCCAGACTGAAGGAAGTGCTGCGCGAGGCCCGAGCGCGAGCGGGCCGCATCCGCGCGCGGCTGATCGTGATGGAAGACGAGTCCGCGGGCTGAGGAGTGAGCGATGAGTGAAGGGCCGGCAAAGGCTACGGTTCGCGTCACGATCTTCGGCGAAGAATATGCCATTCGCTCGGACGCTCCCGAGGAGTATACGCTGGAGTGCGCCCGCTACGTGGACGAAGCCGTCCAGAAGGCGCACGTGCACGGGCAGGTGGCCGAACCGCATCGCGCCGCCGTCCTCGCGGCTCTCCAGATCACCGATGAGCTGTTCCGCAGCCGCAGGGATCTAACCGCCCAGACGGAAGGTGTCCTCGGACGGCTGACCGACCTGCGGAAGGATGTCGATGCGGTGGTCGAGGGCAGCGGCGGCGGCTTGCGGTCGGGCGATTGACCGGGCAACTTGGAGTCTCCGTCGAGGCAGGCGCTGGCTTTCGCGAACGGTCGAGTTGACGCATAGATGGCACGGTCCGCGCAAGAGGGATAGCGCGGGCAGGAGCGTGCATCGGGCCGGCGGGGCCTCAGCGGGGCCGCCGGCCTCGTCTTTTTTAGGTCGGTGAACGATGGGCTGGTGCGCGACCCCGGACCCGATCCCCGGCGTCGCGTTCCTCTTCCCTGTACATAGATGGAGCGGGCGATGGACATCAACCTCATCACCATTCTTGCCGCGGCCGTATCTCTGATCGCCGGCGTCGTGGTCGGCCGGGTTCTCTACGCCCGACGTGCCGCCGCAGCTAAACGTTCCGCCGAGGACGAGGCTGCGGCGATCGTCGATGCCGCCCGGACCGAGGCGGACAACCTCCGGCGTTCGGCCGAGCTTCAAGGAAAAGAGGAAGGGTACCGTCTCAAGCAGGAACTGCTGGAGGAGGCGGAGCAGCGGCGGGTCGAGCTCGAGAAGACCGAAAAGCGGCTGCTCGAGCGTGAAGAGGGGCTCGAGCGAAAGCTCGACGTGCTCGATCAGCGACAGGAGCGGGTGGCGAAGCGGGAAGAGGAGGTCGCCCAGCGCCGCGATGAGCTGAAGGCAGGCGAAGAAAAGCTCGAAGCCGACCGTACGGCCCTCACGGTCACGCTCGAGAAGACGGCCGGGCTCACGGCGCGCGAGGCCCGGGCCGAGCTCGTCGCGCAGATCGAGGATGAGGCCCGCGCGGAAGCCTCGCGAACCGTTCGCGACATCAGGGAGCGGGCGCGGCGGGAGGCGGAGCGAGAGGCCCGGAAGATCATCGCCATGTCCGTTCAGCGGCTCGCCGTGGACCACTCCTCGGAGATCACCGTGTCGGTGGTCCCGCTTCCGAGCGACGACATGAAGGGGCGGATCATCGGGCGTGAAGGACGGAACATCCGATCGTTCGAGGCCGCGACCGGAGTGGACGTGGTGGTGGATGACACTCCGGAAGCCGTCATTCTCTCCAGCTTCGATCCCATCCGCCGTGAGGTCGCCCGGATCGCCATGGAGCGACTCGTCGCGGACGGCCGCATTCACCCGGGTCGCATCGAGGAGGTCGTGGAGAAGGCGGCCGAAGACGTGAAGGGGGAGATGCGCGAGGCCGCCGAGGAAGTCCTGTACGAGCTCGGGATCCACGACCTTCCCGAGTCCCTCCTCGACGCGCTCGGTAACCTCAAGTTCCGCACGAGCTACGGACAGAACCAGCTGGCACACGCCCGAGAAGTGGCCCTGCTGTCGGGCAACATGGCTGCCGAGCTGGGACTCGACGTGGCGATGTGCAAGCGGATGGCCCTCCTCCACGACATCGGCAAGGGCCTCACGCACGTGCAGGAAGGGAGCCACGTCGAGATCGGCTACGAGCTGTGCAAGCGAGCCGGCGAGGACGATCCCGTCCTGAACGCGATCCGTGCGCATCACGGCGAGGAGCCGGCGCAGTATCCCGAGACGTTCCTGGTCACGGCGGCCGACGCGATTTCCGGGGCGCGACCGGGAGCCCGCCGCGAGTCGTTCGAGCACTATGTCAAGCGGCTGGAGAAGCTCGAGGAGATCGCTCGCTCCTACACGGGCGTGTCCAAGGTGTACGCCATTCAGGCCGGTCGGGAGATCCGCATCATGGTGATACCCGACAAGGTGTCCGACGAAGAGATGGCGGCTCTGAGCGAACAGACCGCCAGCCGCATCGAGGAGGAACTGCAGTATCCGGGTCAGATCAAGGTCGTGGTGGTCCGGGAGACCCGGGCCGTGAACTTCGCCCGGTAAGAACCGGTCGTCCGAGCGATGCGCCGGTCGTAATCACAGGAGAGGACCATGTCCGCCAGGATCATAGACGGTACGGCGATCGCGCAGGCGGTGCGCGACGAAGTCAGTCGGGAAGTCGATGAACTGAAGGCCGAGGGGATCGAGCCCTGCCTGGCCGTGATGCTCGTAGGCGAGAACCCGGCGTCAAAGGTCTACGTCGGAATGAAGGAAAAGAAGTGCGCCGAGGTCGGAATCCGGAACGTCGACCGGCGGCTCCCCGAGGACACCTCGCAGGATGAGATCCTGGGGATTCTCGATGCGTGGAACGAGGACCCCGCGGTTCACGGTATCCTCGTCCAGCTTCCGCTGCCGGACCACGTGGACGAAAAGACCGTCATGGAGAGGATCCGTCCGGACAAGGATGCCGACGGATTCCATCCGATCAACGTCGGTCGGCTCGCCAGCGGGGACCCCGATGCCTTCCGCCCCTGCACGCCAGCCGGCGTGCAGGTGATGCTGCAGCACATCGGCTACGACCCGTCCGGCAAGCACGCCGTGATCGTGGGCCGCTCGAACATCGTGGGGCGGCCCATGGCCGCCATCCTGTCACAGAAGGCCCCGTGGGCCAATGCGACGGTGACGATGGCGCACAGCCGTTCCGAGGACCTGGGAGCGATCACCCGATCGGCGGATCTCCTCATCGTCGCGGTGGGGCGACCCGACGCCGTCACGGGGGAAATGGTGTCGGAGGACACGGTCGTCATCGATGTGGGCGTGAACCGGGTGGAGGACGATACCCGGGAGCGCGGATACCGCCTCGTGGGCGATGTCGCATACGACGAGGTGGCCGCCAAGGCATCGTGGATCACGCCCGTGCCCGGAGGCGTCGGGCCGATGACGATCGCCATGCTGCTGAAGAACACGGTCACGGCAGCGAGGCGCCTCTCCAGCCTCGCCTGAGGGTAGCGACATCGATCCGGCCACCAGGTCCGGGGAACCCGGCCGCACGCCCGCTTCCGCCGTTCCGGTAGGCGAGGTCAACGAGGCGGTCCGTGAGGTGCTCGAGTCGTCGTTCGCGCCCCTGTGGGTGAGGGGCGAGATCGGCCGCTGGCATCGACATCGCTCGGGCCACTGCTACTTCGCGCTCCGCGACCGGGATGCGCAGATCGACTGCGTGATGTTCCGCTCCGACGCACGCGGCCTTCCCACCGATCCCGACGATGGCATGGAGGTCTGTGCCTTCGGTCGGGTGACCGTCTATCCGGCGGGGGGGAAGTACCAGCTGGTCGTTCGGGCGATCGAGGCGGTCGGGGAGGGTTTGTGGCGCCTCGCGTTCGAACGGCTGCGGACCGCACTGGCGGCGGAAGGGCTCCTTGACCCGGATCGCAAGCGACGCCTTCCGGCCGTCCCTGCTGCGGTGGGCGTGGTGACCTCACGTTCCGGGGCTGCGCTCAGGGATGTGGTCGCCGTCGTTCGCCGCCGAGCCCCGTGGACGCGCATCGTGGTTTCGGATTGCCGCGTGCAGGGCAAGGAGGCTGCGCCCGAGATCGTGGCGGCGCTTGATCGGGTCGTGCGCCACGGTTCCGTCGACGTCATCATCGTGACGAGAGGGGGTGGATCGGTCGAGGATCTGTGGGCCTTCAACGAGGAGTCGGTGGCGAGAGCGATCGCCGCCAGCCCCGTCCCGGTCGTATCGGCCGTGGGGCACGAGATCGACTTCACCATCGCCGACCTGGTGGCCGACCACCGTGCGCCAACGCCCTCCGCGGCTGCGGAGACGGTCGTACCCGAGGTCCGATCGCTCTACCGGGATCTGGATGCGAAGGCCGGGAAGCTGGTCGAGGCGCTTCGCGATCGGGTCCGCCGGGGTCTCGAGAGAGCCCGGGAGGATGCGGACCGCCTGGCCCGGGCCACGCACGAGGTTCTCGGAGAGAAGGGCCACGCCCTGTCGATGGCGTCCGCCCGATTGGACGCCCTGAGCCCGCTGGCCACGTTGGAGAGGGGATACGCCGTTCCGCTGTCCGATGACGGCACGGTGCTCCGGCGGACCCACATGTTTCAGCCGGGACGGGAGTATCGATTGCGGGTAGCGGACGGCATCGTGCGGAGCGTGACGGTCGAGGCGCGCGATCTACCTTTGAACGGCGAGGTTACATGATGGAGGAGGACCGAAGCTTCGAGGAGGCCATGGTCGAGTTGGAATCGATCGTGGATGCCCTCGAGAGACGGGACCTCGGCCTGGACGAAGCGCTCGCCCTGTTCGAAGAGGGGGTGGGACACCTGCGTCATGCGACACGGAAGCTGGATACCGCCAATGGCCGGGTCGAGGAGCTCATCGAGTCGGCTCTCGGCTCGTGGGAGCTTCGTCCCGTCGGCGAGGGAGAGGAGGGCGACGGTGGACCGGACTCCGAGTAGGCGCCCGGGAGAGGGATCCCGACCGTGACCGACTCGACCGGCACCGTGCATGGACTCCAGGAGCTGAGGCTCGAGTTCGATCGCGCCCTCGAGACTTTTCTTTCGGAGGAGCTCGGGCCACTTCCCCCGGCGGTGACCGGGGCCGTCCGCTATTCCGTAACCAGCCCGGGCAAGCGAATCCGCCCGCTTCTTCTGATGGCGGCCTATCGCTGCCTGGGTGGGAGCCATCCCGCCATTGCCGATCTGGCGCTCAGCGTCGAACTCGTGCACGCCTACTCCCTGGTGCACGACGACCTTCCCTGCATGGATGACGACGTGCTGCGGCGGGGACGAGCCACGGTTCACGTGAAGTACGGGGTCGCCTGCGCGGTTCTCTCGGGGGCTGCGCTGATGCCGCTGGCCGTCCGCTCCATCGTGCGGAGCGGTTCGTGCCTCGAGCTCGACCCGAGCACCGTGGACCGCCTCGTCACCACCCTCGCATCGGCCGCCGGCGCCTCCGGCATGGTCGGCGGTCAGCTGCTCGACCTGCGGGCGGAGGGCAGGGTCGTGGAGCAGGAGCAGCTGGAGCGGATCCACTCCGGAAAGACGGCCCGTCTGATCGCGGCCTGCGTCGTGATGGGAGGCATCGCGGCGGGGGCGGAGCAAGCGAAGCTCGATGCCCTGGAGCGTTACGGTCTGAATCTCGGACTGGCCTTTCAGGCCGTGGACGATATTCTGGATCTCAGGGGAACCTCGGGCCAGCTCGGCAAGGAGAGCGGGCGCGACCGCGACCTGGGCAAGGCCACGTATCCCTCGCTCTTCGGCGTGGAGCAGACCGAGCGTATGAGCCGGGCATTCGCCCGGGCGGCGATCTCCGAGCTGGAAGGCATCGGCGAGTCGGAGCAACTCCGCGCCATCGCGTCCTACGTCATCGAGAGGACCCACTGACATGCGACTCGGAGTGCTGTCCCAGCCCCATCATCCCGCGCTTCACCAGATCGTGGATCGGCTCCGGGTCTGCGCGGACGAGATCGGCGCCGAGCTGGTCCTCGCGGCGGACCTGCTGGCTTCGACGGGGGGAGAGGGACCGGCCCTCGAGGATGTCGTTGGAGAGGTGGACTTTCTTCTCACCCTCGGCGGCGATGGCACTCTGCTTCGTGGAGCCCGGCTTGCGGGGCCGCGTGACGTTCCCGTCGTAGGGTGCAATCTCGGCAAGCTGGGTTTCCTCACGTCGGTGCCCCTGGATGAGCTGGAAGATCTCCTGCGTCGCCTCGAGGACGGGCGTTATGCCGAAGAGCGCCGCCTGGCTCTGCACGTGGGTCTCCATCCCGCAGCGGACTCCGACGGCGACGCGCCGGCCGAGTCCCGGCAGTCCTTTTACGCGCTCAACGATGCCGTGGTGCACAAGGGGGGCTTCGCGAGGCTGATGGCGATGCGGGTCTGGGTGGATGAGGAGGAGGTCGGCCAGTACAGCGCCGATGGCATCGTCGTCGCCACGGCGACCGGCTCGACGGCCTACAGCCTTTCTGCCGGCGGTCCCATTCTCGTGCCCTCGCTCGACGCCCTGGTGGCGACCCCGATCTGCCCGCACACGATGGCCATTCGTCCGGTGGTGGTGCCGGCGGGTGCGACGATCCACGTCGAGATCCTGAGCCGCATGGATGGCATTCTCGTCACGGTGGACGGGCAGAGCGGAGGACGCCTCGGGGGCGGTGGACGAGTCACGGTCCGGCGATCGCCACATCCGGTTCGCCTGATCCGGATGCCGGACCAGAACTTCTTCTCCGTTCTCAGACAGAAGCTGCGCTGGGGCGACGTGCGTCCCTCGGCCGACTGACCGCTCCATGCTCACCGAGCTTCGCGTCCGCAACTATGCGGTGATCGATGATCTGCGTCTCAACCTCGGGCCCGGCCTCAACGTGCTCACGGGGGAGACCGGCGCCGGCAAGTCTCTGATCGTGGGAGCGCTGGGGCTGCTTCTCGGGGAGCGAGCCTCGTCGGACGTCGTGCGGACGGGCGAGGAAGGCGCGCTCGTCGAAGGCGTCTTCGACCTGTCGGCGCTGCCGGAGCTGGCCGGTGAGTGTCAGGAGCAGGGGATCGAGCTCGAAGACGGTTGGCTGATCCTGCGGCGCGAAGTCCTCCGAGAGGGGCGCAACCGGGCCTGGGTCAACGGCTCTCCGGCGACGGCGAGCCTGATTGGACGGCTGGGGGAGCGACTGGTCGATCTCCACGGACAGCATGAGCACCAGGCTCTGCTGGCTCGCGACGCGCAGCGGGAGATTCTCGACGCGTTCGCCGGAGCGGGCGACGTGGCACGGCGCACCGCAGAGGTTTTCGAACGGTGGACGGCCCTTCGTGCCCGAATCGCCGCCGGGCGGGAGCGCGCGGAGGCGACGCGTGAACGAGCCGAATTCCTCGAGTTCAGGGCTCGGGAGATCGAGGCCGCGGCGCTGGAGCCCGGCGAAGAGGAAACGCTGCGTGCGGAAGCGAGGCGACTGGAACACTCGGAGGAACTGCTGGAGCTCGCCTCTTCCCTGTATGAGGGGGTGTACGGCGAGGAAGGAGCCATCGTGGAGGCGACGGGCGCTCTGTCGCGTCCGATCGGTGAGCTGGTCCGCATCGATCCGGAGGCGGCGGACGTAGCCGAGATCTTCGATAACATCCGCACGCTGCTCGCCGAGCTGGGCACGCGCCTCGAGCGCTACCGGGGCTCGGTGGAGCACGATCCTCACCGGTTGGCGGCCGTCCGTGAGCGACTGGACCTGATCCACAGGCTCAAGCGCAAGTATGGGGGTTCGATCGAGGAGGTGCTCGAGGCGGGCCGAGCCGCCCGGGCCGAGCTGGACGAGGCCGACCGGAGCGTGTTCGACCTCAAGACCCTGTCCGAGGAGGCGGACTCGGCGCGAGGCGAGCTGTTCGACGCCGCGTCCGAACTCTCGGCGCTCCGCCGGGAGGCGGCTTCGCGACTGGCGGTGCAGGTGACCGACCTTCTCCACGAGCTCGGGATGGAGGGCGGTCGATTCAGGGTCCGGTTTCTGGACCTGGAGCAGCCCGGGGCCCACGGAGCCGAGCGGGTGGAGTTCGAGGTCGGTCTGAACGTCGGCTTCGACCCCGCGCCGCTGGCTCGCGTGGCGTCCGGCGGTGAGTTGAGCCGCGTCATGCTCGCGTTGAAGTCGGTTCTCGCAGCCGTGGACGGAGTTCCCAGCCTCGTGTTCGACGAGATCGATGCCGGCGTGGGCGGTCAGGTGGCTCTGAGCGTGGCCACGCGCCTCTCCGAGGTCGCCGAACGGCACCAGGTATTCGTCGTGACCCACCTTCCCCAGATTGCCTCGCGCGCCTCGGTCCACCTGCGAGTCGAGAAAGCGCGCGACGGCGACATCGCGTCCGCGACCGTGACGAAGCTGGAAGGAGAGGCACGAGTGAAAGAGCTGGCGCGGATGCTCGGCGGGGATCCGGATCGGGAAGCGTCCCGCAGGCACGCCGCCGAGCTGCTCTCAGAATAGCTGCAGCGGCACCCTCAGCGAGGCGGTGACCACGCCCCAGGCCGGCGTCTGTCCTCCCTGCCCGGCGATGGCGGTCTGCCACAGGAACGCCACGTCTACCGGTAATCCGGCGCGCCCGGCGGCGAACAACCGGGTCGTCCGATAGTAGCCACCGATGCCCAGCATGTGTCGCGTCTGCGAGGTCTCCCATTCGAGCGGTGCCGCGTCGACGGATCCCTGCGAGCTGTACGTGTCCGATTTCTTGTTCCAGAAGGAGTACTCGACGGCCAGCGAAAGGGCTTCCGTGATCGAGAACCGTGGCGATACCACGATCTGCAGGAAATTGCCGAGGTCCCGCGTCACCTCCGTCTTCTGGGAGGCATACGCGTAGGGAGCTCCCGGCGCGGCCACCCGTCGGACGAGTTCGTCGGACATCTGTATGCCGAGCGTCGCGCCGATCACGGCGAGGAACCGCTGCCCCACCCCGATGTCCTGGAAGATCTCCAGTTCGAAGTCGGCCGTCCCCGTTCCCACCGGCTGCTGAAGGAAGACGTCCGGATTCGTGTACGGGTCTTCGTCGGGACTCCCGAGCGGGAGCCGATACCGGGCGCCCACGGTCGTGCGCCAGCGAACTCCTGGAGAGGGAGGAACGACGGAGGTCGTATCCGGGGCGGCCGTAGAGGTCGTGTCCGGGGGCGCAGTGGCCGTGTCCTGGGGCGCAGAGGCCGTGTCCGGGGCCGCGGCCGTCGAATCGGTCTCTGCCGGTCCACCTGCGGTGACCGGCTCCAGGTCAATGGGTTCCTCGGGCGCGGCGGCGGGCTCGGGACGTTCCGGCCAGCCGAAGGTGTCCAGCAGTTTGAAGCGCACCCCGAGCTCGATTTCCGGAATGGCCCAGCCGCGCGTCACGTTCTGCAGCGGCTGGCCGAGTACGGGGTCGTATTGAAAGTAGGCATTCAGGTCCGCGCGGGCGGCCGAGGCCGGAAGGCTGAATCCGGGCAGCGTGACACCGAACGACTGGAAGCCGGTCTCGAAGCCCCCGTACGTCCCGGTGATCTCCTGTCCGGCGGCGCTTCCCGACGTAAACAGGTATTGCCCGGACATCACCCGGGCGCCGAGGGCGTCCTCGAAGGCCTGCGAATCCGCCAGGAGCTGAAGCACGGTCGCCGAATCCGCCGGTGACAGACCGCCGCCGTCGAGCACCGCCTGAAGCTCGGCCTGGGCCGCGTCGAACTGGGAAAAGAAGGTCGACGGGTCGGCCAGAACCGAGTTTCCGCGCACGAGTTCTGCGGCCGCGGAATCGAAGCTGAATCCGATTTCCACCTCCGTCTTCACCAGGGGGGCGGAAACCTCGATCGCGGCGAAGCCACCGATGCCGAACTGGAGCCCGAGTGGAATTCGCCGCTCGAATACATCGATGCTTCCGAAATCGAGAGCGCCCAGGTTCAGCTGTTCCGCGGTGATCGGAGTGAACCCGAGCGCCCCGGCATCCTGGTTCACCACCGCGAGCATCGGGTCGAGGCCTGGAAACAGCCTCTCCGTCAGGGTGCCGTCGTAGTGTGCGTAGACCGGCTCCCTCTGGCCATCGTCCGCCACATCGCTGTCTTCGGCGAACTGCTCGTTCCAGCTGTAAAACTCGGGTGCGAACTCGATCCAGAGGGATCCCGCCTGCGGAATCCGGGCGTCCCGGTCCCTCTGCTGTCCGAGGAGACTGCCCGGACCCAGGACCAGTGCCGCCAGTGCGACGCCGGCCGCCCAGCCGGGGCGACGCCAGATTGGAGCCGGACTCCGGGACATGTGTTCTCCCGTGGCGTGAACCTGCTCACTTCGTGGTGCGCGAAGACCGGAGTATAGAGGCGCGCCGGTAGAGCGCACAAGCGAAACTTCACTCTGGCCACGGGTTCCGGAAGCCGCTACTTTCCGCGCCGCGGGAGCCTGAGGGTTCCTTCAGCGGCGCCGTGGCCGAGTGGCTAGGCAGGGGCCTGCAAAGCCCCCTACTCCGGTTCGAATCCGGACGGCGCCTTCTCCTTCACGACGGCCGGCAAGAGGGCCTGTGCTTTGCGCCCGGGCCTCCCGGGCCTTCACCCTCGGGGCCGATCGGACGAGCCGGGAGGGCAGGTGACCGGTCCAACCTCTGCGGACAGCCGAGTTCTGACGGTCGACCGGGTGCTACTGCTCCTCCTGTTGGCCGTCCCCCTGACTCTGTCGATGCGCTGGGGTCTCGGGCTGAACGGGACGCCCGTCTTCATCGCCAGCGCCGTGGCGATCGTACCGCTGGCCGGCTACATGGGTCGGGCCACCGAGCGACTGGCCGAGCAGGTGGGCGCCGGCTGGGGGGGCTTCCTGAACGCGACCTTCGGCAACGCCGCCGAGCTCATCATCGCCATCGTGGCCCTGCGAGCTGGACTCGTCGACGTCGTCAAGGCCTCGCTCACCGGTTCGATCATCGGAAACGTTCTCCTCGTCCTCGGGCTCAGCATCCTGGTGGGGGGGCTGCGACATCCTCCGATTCAGCGGTTCAACCGCACGGCAGCCAGCATGGGGGCCACCATGCTCCTGCTCGCCTCGGCGGGTCTCGTGCTGCCCGCGATCTTTCACGAGGTGGCGGGGAACGATGCGGCCCGGCTCGAGCGGGGCCTCAGCCTGGACATCTCGATCGTTCTGATGGCAACGTACGTACTCGGTCTCCTGTTCAGCTTCCGTACGCACTCCCACCTGTATCTGGGTACCGGGGCCGCCGTTGCCACCGTCGACGACGAGGGAGACTCACACTCCGGCGGCGGAGCCCGGCGAGCAGCCGGACTGCTCCTGCTCTCGGCCGCCGCCGTGGGACTGATGTCCGAAATCATGGTGGGTGCCCTCGAGGAGGCATCCCACGATCTGGGCATGAACCAGGTGTTCGTGGGCGTCATCCTCGTCGCACTGGTCGGCAATGCGGCGGAGCACTCTACGGCCGTGCTGATGGCGGCCAAGGACAAGATGGATCTCGCCGTGAACATCGCGGTGGGCTCGTCGATACAGATCGCCATGTTCGTGGCCCCGCTGCTGGTCTTCCTGAGCTATGCCGTCGGGCCGGCTCCGATGGACCTGCACTTCACCTCGCTGGAAGTCGTGGCCGTGGTGCTGTCCAGTGGCGTCATGGCCCTGGTTTCGCTGGACGGTGAATCGCACTGGCTGGAGGGAGTCCAACTCCTGGCGGTGTACGTGATGCTGGGGCTGGCGTTCTTCTTTCTCCCCATCTGAAGCGCCTGCAGAGCCGGCCCGCCGGCCCGGTGACCGGGGCAACCCGAGGACGGGGCTGCCGGGTCTAACGTGACAAGAACGGCGCGGGCGCTCAGCACCCGGACCGGGCCGTGTGTTGTAATACTGATGTCGTACCGGCACACCCATCCGAGAAGATTCTGCGCCCCAGGGTGTATACCGAGTTGTGTGAACATTGAACCGGGACGCTGATCCATGAAGTCTCGTTACCTCGTGACGATCCTGGTGTTCGTGGTCGCGGCGGCCGCCCTCGGCGGGATCTATCTGCGGCTGAAAGAGAACAGCGAAGAGCCGCCGGAGGAGGCGGACAGCGCGACGGTCGATTCGGCGCGCACCGCAGCCCAGTCCACGGCCGCGGCTACCGCTTTCGCGACCGGGGTGGCCGTGCCGGTGGAGGGGGCCGAGGTAGAGCGAGGCACCTTCGTCCTGTGGGTCAATGCCGAAGGCCAGGCGGCGGCGCTGCGCGAGGCGCCACTTCACGCACAGGTCTCCGGAGCGGTCGTCGAGGTTCCCGTCCGGGAGGGCAGCTGGGTGGCGGCGGGTGACGTCATCGCGAGGGTAGACCCCACCGAGTACGAGATCAGCCGCAAGGAGGCCCAGGGCGCGCTGGAACAGGCGGAGGCCACGTACCAGGATCTGACGCTCGGAGACGAGGCGATCGCCGACGCGGACCTCCTGGCCGACCGGCAGGCCCAGGCGAGAATCCGGAGCGGCCTGGTCGGGGCCGAGGCTCGCCTGGAGCAGGCCGAGTACAACCTCGAGAAGACGGTCATCCGGGCGCCCTACGCCGGACGCCTGGCCAATCTCGCGGTAGACGTGGGTACCCGGCTCAACGTCAACGACTCCATCGCTACGATCGTCGATCTCTCGAGCGTCGAGGTGGATGTGCAGGTCCTCGAGAGCGAGATCGCGGCACTCGACGTGGGTCGCGAGGCCACCGTCACCTTCACGGCTTTCCCGGGGGAAGAGTTCCACGGCGAGGTCGTGACGCTGAATCCCGTCGTCGATCCGGTCAGCCACGTCGGCCGTGCGACCGTGCGGCTACGCAATCCGGGGGCCCGCATTCTTCCCGGAATGCACGCGAACGTTCGCATCGCGGGGCGACTGTTCGAAGACCGGGTGTCGGTGCCGAAGGAAGCCATCGTGGAGCGCAGTCGCCGTGAGGTAGTGTTCGTGTTCGAGCCCGACGCCGAAGGGTCGGACACCGGTCGTGCCAAGTGGCGATACGTGACGACCGGTCTCGAGAATGAAGATGCGGTCGAGATCGTGCCTTCCGAGGAAACGGACATGCTCGAGGAGGGGGAGATCGTCCTCGTCGGGGGCCACACGACCCTCACTCACGACGCGATCGTACGACTCGCCGAGCCCGCCGGAGAGTCGGAGGGCGCGTCATGAAGAACGCGATCGGGGTCCTGAAGGTCCTTGCTCTCGGGTCGTTGACCCTCTTGTCGATCAGCCCCCGGGCGGCGCCCGCCCAGCAGGTGACGACGCTGGAGGCGGCAATCGGGACGGCGCTTTCCCGGAATCCGAACATCGAGTCGTCGAATGCCGCCGCGGCTGCGGCTTCGTCCTCCCGATGGGCCGACTGGGGAGCCTTTCTGCCGACCGTCGACCTGAGGGCCTCGCTCTCGCAGACGGACTTCACGACGGTCACCTACGTGGATCCCACCGGCGTAGCCCAGGAGGTCGACCCGGCGATTACGTCGACCCGCAAGAACAGCTCGGGCAGTCTCTCCTTCGGGCTCGCCATCCTGAACCCGGAGCGTATCTCGAACGTGAAGGCGGGCAGCGCCCGGGAGGACGCCGCCAACTACCGGCTCAGCGCCACGGAGAGGACGGTCGTCCGCGACGTGAAACGGGCCTACTTCGAGGCTCTCAAGCAGGTGCGCCTTCTCGACGTGTCGAGGCGACAGCTGGAGGCGAGACGCCAGGACCTGGAGGTCACGGAGCAGCGGTACCGGATCGCCGCTGCGTCGCGGAGCGACCTGCTCGGAGCCCAGATCGACCTCAGCAACGCAGAGTTGCGGGTGCTGGATTCGGAGGACGCCCTCTCCATGGCTCTGCGCCAGCTCCAGGTGAATCTGGGCGTCCAGGTCACGCGAGCGGATCCCGACTCGATGAAGCTGGTCGACGTGGAGCAGATTCCCGACGCGGCTCCGCTGAATTCCGACCGTCTGGTGGCCGGAGCCGTCGAGGCGAACCCGACGCTGCTCGCCCTGCAAATGGATGAGAAGGCGGCGGCCGCGGAGCTCTGGTCCGCGAAGGCGAGCTATCTGCCGACGATCAACATCGGATACTCGTTCGGCCGGTCCAAGGAGCTGGGGCGCGACGAGAGCCTGTTCGACTTCAGTCCCGCCAACACCTCCGACGGGCTCGTGATCTCGGGTTCGTGGAACCTGTTCTCCGGGTTCAGCCGCAAGCGACAGACGGCACAGGCCGACCTGCGCAAGCGGCAGGCGGCCGCACAGCTCACGGCCGGCCAGCTGCAGCTCGAGAAGGACGTGCGCGATCTGGTCGAAGAGCTCAAGCGACGCAGCCAGCGATACGAGATCCTCGCACGGAGCGTCGAGCTCGCGCGCGAGAGGCTCGAGCTCGCCCGGGAGCAGTACCGTCTCGGGAGCATCCCGTACTTCAATCTTCAGCAGGCCATCGACCAGCTCACGCTGAGCGAGCAGGAGCTCTTCCGGGAGCAGTACGACTACCTGATCGGCTGGGCCAACCTCGAGGAGAAGGTCGGGGGGGACATGAGCGCAGGAGCGGGTCAATGACGCTTCCCGACCTGTCGATTCGCCGGCCCGTGGCCACGGCCATGCTGTACCTGGCGATCGGTGTGCTGGGCGTCGTCTCGTTCGCCCGACTTCCCATCGACCTCCTGCCCGACGTGGCGTTCCCGACCCTGTCGGTGTGGACCACGTACCCGGACGCGGGTCCGGCGGAGGTCGAGCGCTTCGTCACCGAGCCCGTGGAGGAGGTGGTGAGCCGCGTGCCTGCGGTCCGCTCCGTGGACTCGAGGTCGAGGGAAGGCCAGTCGCTGGTGCGACTGCAGTTTCACTGGGGGACGGACATGGAGTTCGCCATGCTCCACGTCCGGGAGCGCCTCGACAACCTGGTCGGGACTCTCCCCGAGAGCGCCGAGCGCCCGGTCATTCTCACCTCCGACCCGACGAACGACCCGATCCTCTCGCTCGCCATCACCGGAGCCGATCTGGCAGAGCTGAGGGACCTCTCGGACGCCGTGTTCAAGCGCCGCCTCGAACAGCTGGACGGCGTGGCCATGGCTTCCATCACCGGTGGGCCGGTGCGGGAGATCCAGGTCGAGGTCGATGCGGATCGACTCTCTTTGAACGGCGTCACCATCGCCCAGGTGACGCAGGCCCTCGACCGGGCCAATTACAGCGCTCCGGGCGGCAGCATCCGCCGCGGACGCTTTCGCTACAGCCTGCGCACGCTCGGAGAGTTCCAGAAGGTCGAGGAGCTCGGCGACGTGGTCGTGGCGCGCCCGCAGGGTGGGGGAGTCGTCCGTCTCCGGGATGTCGCGCGGATCTACGAGGGCGAAGCGGAGCGTGAGACGGAGGCGCGATTCAACGGGGAGCCGGCGATCGGCCTGCTCGTGTACAAGGAGTCGGGATCCAACACGGTCCGCGTGGCCGACCAGGTGGACGAAACCCTGAACCAGCTGCGCGAGGAGTTCCCCGAGGTTGGGATCGAGGTGGCCTCCAGCCAGGCTACCTTCATCGCCGACGCGATCTCGAACGTCGTGCAGGCGCTGCTGTTCGGAGGCATGCTGGCCTTTCTCGTGCTGTTCTTCTTTCTCCGGGACCCCCGGTACCCCGTCGCGATCGGGCTCGCCATCCCGATTTCCGTGATGGCGGCGTTCGCGCTGTGCTACATCTTCGACGTGAGCCTCAACGTCATGTCGCTGGGAGGGCTCGCCCTCGGCGTCGGGATGCTGGTGGACAACTCCATCGTCGTGCTGGAGAACGTGTTTCGCCACCGGGAGGAGCTGGGCGTCGATGCCGAGCGCTCCGCGTCGGTCGGGGCGAACGAGGTCGCGGGAGCGATCGCCGCGTCGACGTTCACGACGATCGCCGTGTTCGGCCCGGTGCTCTACGTGAAGGGTGTGGCCGGAGCCCTCTTCGCAGACCTGAGCCTCGCCGTCGCGTTTTCTCTCCTCGCCTCGCTGCTGGTGGCGCTCACCCTCCTGCCGGTGCTGGCAGCCCGAGTCGGCCGCGTCCGCGAAGAGCGCCCGGTGCCACAGCCCGGGCAGGTCCAGGTCGGAGGTTGGCTGCCGATTCGCATCCTGCGGCGGGCGGGCTCATGGCTGCGGCGCGGATTCCGCTTCGTCGTGGACTCGGTTCGACTGACTTTTTCCGACCTCCTCGGGGTTCTCGGGAGAGCCCTGCGTGCTCTCTTCAATCCTCTGCTGGACGGATTCGATCGCGGGTTCGCCTGGTTCGCCGAGCAGTACGAGAGATCGCTCGAGCGGGCACTGGAGAACCGGGGCCAGGTGCTTCTGATCGCTTTTGCCGCGCTGGCGGTCGCCGTGTTCGGGGGGCAGTTCCTTCCGCGAAGTCTGATGCCCGAGGTGGATGAGGGGGCCTTCCGGGTGGAGATCAACCTTCCGGTCGGGACGCCGCTGGAGGTGACGGCCGAGGCAGCCGGCCGGCTCGAGTCGGCTCTCCTCGACATGAACGGGGTGGAGGCCGTGTTCAGCCGGGTCGGCCGGGCGCGGGAGGCGGAGCTCGCCACGCGGGAGCTGACCGGGTTGAACAGCGCGGCGCTGGACGTTCGGCTCGAAGAGGGCGGTCGCCACGTCACCGAAGTGGTCGACGAGTTCAGGGCGATCGTGGTGGCGAGCGGGATCGATCCCCGGCTGGTGACGATCGAGACCGGAAGGGCGACGTCGCTCGGCCGCGCCATCGGGCTCGGCGATGCCGATGTCGCCGTGAAGGTGCGGGGACAGGAGCTGGACAGCCTCGTGAGAGTGGCGGACGAGGTGCTGGTCCGGATCCGCGATTTGCCGAACATCGCGGACGCCAGACTCGATCTCGAGCTCACCCAGCCCGAGCTCGAGATCGAAGTCGATCGGGCCGCGGCGGCTCGCTACGGCCTGTCGGTCACGGAAGTCGCCGATGCCATCGAGGCCTATCTTCGCGGGGCCGAGACGGACCGGCCCTACACGGAGTTTTCGGAAAAGATCGACATACGGGTCCGGCTGCCCGAGGGAGAGCGGCAGGCGCTCGGTGACGTGATGAGGCTCACGCTGAACGGTGTCCCCGTGAGGGAGCTGGTCAGGGCGAGAGAGGGCTATGGGCCGGTGGAGATCCGGCGCAGCGACCAGAACCGGACCGTTCAGGTCCTGGCCGAGGTTCGAGGGGGCGGAATCGCCTCGGCCGTGGCGTCGATCGAAGCGGCCGTTTCGGACATCGACATGCCGCCGCTCACCGCTCTCACGGTGGGAGGGGAGAACGAGGAGATGCGGGACAGCTTCCGCTCGCTCGTCTTCGCGTTCGGACTGGCGCTGTTCCTGGTCTTTCTGATCATGGCGGCGAAATTCGAGTCGCTCGTGCAGCCGATCGTGGTCCTGGTGTCCGTCCCGCTCGCGGCTATCGGAGCGGTGGCGGCCCTCGCGCTGGCCCGCGACGGGCTCAATGCGATGAGCGGAATCGGCCTGGTGATCCTGATCGGGATCGTCGTCAACGACGCCATCATCAAGGTGGACTTCATCAACCAGAAGCGCGGCGAGGGCGCGTCCAAGCGGGAAGCGATTCTCGAGGCCGGGCGCCTGAGGCTCCGTCCGATCATCATGACCACGATCACGACCGTGTTCGGCCTCCTCCCGATGGCGCTCGGGTGGGGAGCCGGCGCGGACCTCAGGGCTCCGCTGGCCGTAGCCGTGATCGGAGGGCTGATCTCGGCCACCTTCCTCACGCTCATCGTGGTGCCCGTGGTGTATTCGCTTCTGGTGTCGCCGACCGAAGCCGTCGGGGCCGGAACTTCGCCGGACTCCGGCAAAGGGCGTTCGGCGGCGCCCCGGTTGTCGGAAGCGACCCTCGGACCGTCTTGAGGATCCGATGACGCGGGACCGGGAGGTTGTCGTCGTTCGCCGGTGTGCGGGAGGAGAGGAGGGCGGGGCAATATGATCGACCTGTCGATCAAGAGGCCGGTGGCCACGGCGGCGATCTACGTCGCTCTGGTGGCGCTCGGCGCCTACAGCTTCCGGCTCATACCGGTGGAGCTTCTGCCGGACGTCGATTATCCCCGTCTTACGGTCAACGCCTCATGGGGGGGCGCGTCGCCCGAGGCGATGGAGGCGTTCGTCACGTCGCCACTCGAGTCGGCCGCTCAGCAGGTCAAGGGCGTCCGGAAGATCACGTCCACCTCGCGCGCCGACCCGAGGGGCACGGGATCGCGGGCGGAGATCGACATCGAGTTCGATCGCGACGCGCGCATGGACTTCGCGCAGCTGGACCTGAGCGAACGGTTCGCGTCCCTGAGGGATGAGCTGCCTCCGGCCGTGTACCCGCAGATTCAGCCCTACGTGCCCCGTGAATTCTCGGATGAAGAGCAGCGATTCCTGAGCTACCAGCTGCACGGCCCGTACACTTTTGGCCGGCTCGCCGAGGTGGCGGAGGAGGAGATCGAGCCGGTCCTGGCCGCCGTCGATGGCGTGGCCGGAGTGATGATCTGGGGAGACCAGGACCGGGAGGTGGCCATCGAGCTGGACAGGGCGAAGCTGGATGCCCTGAACCTGAGGCCGGAGGTCGTGGAGCAGCGCATCCGGGATCTGTCCACTCTCCGTGCCCCTGGCTCGCTGGTGCTCGAAGGTCGGCAGGTGACGCTCGCCGTTCGGACGCGCGTCAACCGGGTCTCGGAGCTCGAGGAACTGGTCATCCTTCAGCGGCCGGAGGGCGCGGTCCGACTCCGCGATCTGGGAACGATCCGTGAGCAGGAGGCTGATCCGACCTCATACTTCCGGATCAACGGGCAGCCCACGATTTCCATCCTGATCAGCCGGGAGTCGGGGACGAATGCCGTACGCGTGGCGGACGCGGTCAAGGAGGCCGTAGCTCCGCTGGTCGATCGCATGCCTCCTGGCGCCTCGCTGGAGCTGGACGAGGACCAGAGCAAGGAGATCCGTCAGCAGCTCACCGATCTGCGGCTCCGGGCGATCGCCGCTGCCATCGTGATCTTCCTCGTGCTGACCCTCTTCCTTCGATCTCTGGGGGCGGTCCTGGTCGTGTTCGCCACGATCGGGTTCAGCGTTTTGATCGCCGTCAATCTTCTCTACATCGGCGGTTTTTCGCTCAACGTTTTGACCCTGGCTGGACTTGCCTGGGGCTTCGGCCTCATCGTGGACAACGGGATCGTGGTGCTCGAGAACGTCGAGAGGCATTCGCATCTCGGGAAGTCGGCGAAGCAGGCGGCGTCCGACGGGGCCCGACAGGTGATGCTGCCGGTGGTCGCGGCGACGGCCACGACGGCAATCGTCCTCGTTCCCTTCCTGTTCCTTCAGGGTGAGCTCAGGATCTATTACCTGCCCCTGGCATTCGCGGTCGCCTTTTCGATCGTGGCCAGCCTGTTCGTCGCCTTCACCTTCGTGCCTACCATGGCGGGGCGGATCCATCATTGGCGGGCCCGGGTCTACGGGGTCAGCGGCCGGAACGGTGGGCGGAACGGGCCAGAGACCGGGCAAGAAGCGATTTCGGAATCCGTCGAATCAATCCGGCCTCGGACGGGCAGCGGAGCGCCCGTCGTTCCCGCCTACATCCGGGCCTACCGCGCCGTGCTGGGATTCGCGCTGGACCACCCGCTCCTGGTGAGCGCCGTCTGTCTGGCTGCGCTCGGTGGCAGCTGGTGGCTGTTCGACAAGCACGTCACCCGGGGGATCCGGTGGTCGGCGTTCTGGGGCCAGGATACCTACATCAGCGTGCAGATCACGTTTCCGCGCGGCGCCGGGCTCGAGCGCACGGACGAGCTGGCACGGGCCTTCGAGGGCAAGGTTTCCTCGCTGCCGGAGATCAAACGGTACGAGACGTATGTTCAGCCGCAGTATGCGTTCATGCGGATCACCTTCCCCGCCGAGCTCGAGACGACGCAGGTGCCGGTCGCGATCAAGGAGCAGATGGTCGCCTACAGCTACCAGTTCTCGGGGGCCGAGGTGCGCGTGTTCGGGTACGGGCCATCCTTCTACGGCGGGGGGAGCAGCCCACCCAACTACTCGCTCAAGATCCTCGGGTACAACTATCTCGAGGTCCAGGAGCTGGCCGACGATCTGGCCTCCCGGCTCAAGAGATTCAGCCGGATCCAGGACGTGGACCCGAACGCCAGCGGGCGCTGGTTCGAGCGGGACAAGGAGTTCGAATACTACCTCGAGGTCGACCGTGAGGCGCTCGGACGCCACGACATCTCGGTCGAAGAGCTGCTTCGGTTCGTGTCCGCCAACCTGCCCAGCGACCGGCCCCGCACCCAGGTGCTGCGCGTCGGAGCAGAGGAGCTGCCGTTCGCCGTGAAGCTCGGGGGCTATCGCGACTTCGATCTGATCGACATGCGACAGCTTCGCGTCCCGGCCGGAGATGGGAGCGAGGTTCGTCTCGCGGACGTGGCGAGCGTTCAGCGGCGCAACGTGCTGTCTCGAATCCTCCGGGAGGATCAGCAGTATCAGCGCACCGTGGCCTGGGAGTTCAGGGGGCCACGCAAACTCGGCGACCTGATTCGGGACGCCGTGGTGGAGGCTACGACGCTGCCTCCCGGGTACAAGATCGAGGAAGACGATCGGTGGGGGTGGGACGAAGAGGAAAAGGCGCAGGTCTACGTGGCCATCGTCTTCGCCGTCCTGCTCATCTACATGGTCACGGCCGCACTGTTCGAATCGCTCGCGGCGCCCTTCGTGGTCCTGCTCACCCTGCCGCTGGCCCTCATCGGCGTCTTTCTGATCTTCTTCTACGCAGACGCTACGTTCACACGAACGGCCTACATCGGGACGATCATGATGGCAGGGATCGTGGTGAACAACGCGATACTCATCGTCTATCACATCGGCGAGCTCCGGCAGCGATTGCCGACCCGCGAAGCCATCCTGCAGGGAACCCTGGAACGCGTGCGCCCAATCCTGATGACCACCTTCACCACGGTCTTCGGGTTGCTTCCACTGGTCCTGTTCGCGCAGTCGCAGGATGAAAACATTTGGAATTCATTGGCACTGGCTACGATAGGCGGTCTGATCTCGAGTACTTTATTCGTACTCGTGGCCATTCCCGTGGCCTATCGGTACCTGGTAGCCAGGAGGGCCTGACCAACCCATCTCGGGGGGCGCATGGACTTCACCTCACGACGCGGGGCGGCTCGCCCCGGGTCACTCCGAACCGTTCGGTTCTCGATGTTCGTCGCCGTCTGCCTGGCCGGGGTCTCCGCTTGTGAAGGTGGCGAAGAGACGGTGGTCTCGGGCCTCGAAGATTTCGAGGTTCGGGACTCGGCCGGAATCGAAATCGTCTGGAACCACCGTGCCGGATCGCCGAGAAGGGAACGCTGGCGGCTCGAGCCGGACCTCCAGGTAGGGGAACGGGACGGTCCTCTGGCGTTCGGGCGGGTCCGATGGGTGGCTCCGGGTCCCGGGCGTGGCATACTCGTTCTCGACGGGCAGTCGAGTCTGGTGCACGTCTTCGATTCGGCCGGAACTCCGGTTCTCCGATTCGGCGGAGTCGGCGAAGGGCCGGGAGAGTTCCGGCGACCGGCCACCGTCACCCGGCTGTCCGATGGGCGCTACGCCGTGGCTGAGACGTTCCCGCCCGCTCTTCACTGGTTGGGCAGCGATGGGACTTACGAGCGAACCACCTACCTGCCGGCCGCCCGGGGCGAATCCGGCACGATGACGATCGGTAAGTTCGGGCTCTGGCAGGTGACCAGCGGGGGGCGAGTCTTCGTGCAGGTCCAGGTGATCGACCCGTCGGCGCCCGCCGGTCAGATGCCTGTCCAACTCCTCGAAGTGCAGCCGGAGGCCGACGCGCCTGCGGATACCCTGCTGCGCTGGACGTGGAACGCCGATCCGGGACAGGCGACCCGGGTCTTCGAGCCGATCACGACCTGGATGCCGGGTCCGGATGGGACGATCGCCCTGTCCGCCGGATCGCCCTACGAGATCGAGCTGCATGCAACCTCGGCCGGGCTGTTCCGCCTGGTCCGACGGGACATCGAGCCGGCCCGGGTCACCGAGAAGCACCGTTCGTACGAAGAAGGTCGCCTCCGGCGGACGATGGCGAGCGGTGGAGCCCCGGCCTGGAAGGTCGACCAGGTTTTGGCGGATGCCGTGTACGAACCGTCGGTCCCGGAGGTGCTCCGGGTGTGGGTGTCCGATCCGGACGGGCGTTTGTGGATCGGGGTCCACGATGGAGAGAGGTTCGTGGAGGAGGGAAGCGTTCCCGGCGAAGGCTGGGTGAACGCCCTCGACGTGTTCGAGCCGGACGGGAGGTATCTGGGACGCCTGGACCTTCCGGACGGGTTCCGCCTCACGGCGGTGAGCGGCGATGACCTCTACGGAGTGTGGACCGATGACCTGGATGTTCCGTTTGCGCGCCGCTACCGGGTGGTTCGTCCGTTCCGGGATCTACGGGAGCAGGACGGCAACGACGCCTGACACACGAAAGGGAAGCCGTCGGCGCCGACGGCTCCCCTTCGTGTGGATTCAGGCTATACAGGCAGGAGGACCTGCCCCAGGGTCACTTGCCGGAGTCCGGCCGTCCCTGTCCCGGCTCGGGCTGGTTGGTCGCACCGGCGCGGCGGCTCATCTGGAGCCAGCCCTCGGTGCGCGCCTCGTCCCAGCAGAGACCGCTGTAGCGGGCTCCATCCGCTTCGCGCTTGGCCAGCGTGCAGCTGACCCAGTAATCCGGGCGCAGTTCCATGGAAAACGAGAAGTGATCCACCGGCGGCGTGCCGGTAGTCGCGACGTTCTTCCACTGATACTGCGAATTCCCCATGAGCAGTGCGCCCCGCGGGTTGTTCGTCTCGATCTGCAGGATCACGCCGACTTCCTGAGCATTCTTGGTCACGTGGCGCACGCCGGCCGGAAGCTGGCCGATCGGCGTCCACATGCCCTTGTAGTTCGCTACCGTCATGTCCTGCGCCTGGGCCTCCGGCGTCCAGACGAACATCAGGGCGAGAGCCGCCGCAACTGCGAACTTCTTCATCGAGGTCCTCCGCGTGTGGTCGTCTCGGGTGTCGATCCGAACACCGTAAAATCACTGTTGCGACGATAGCGGACAAGTGTCCGATCTGCAAGCGGTCAAGCACGATCGATCGAACGGCAGACGAGCCTCCCGGGGCGAGCCTTGACCGGCGATCGCGACCGCCGTACTGTTTCAAACGTATGTATGAATCGTCGAGTACGGCGGGTGCGCTGATCGCGGCCGGAACGGAGCTCTTCTCCACACGGGGGTTCGACGGTGCTTCCGTGCGGGAGATCACCCATCGGGCCGACGCGAACCTCGCGGCCATAGGCTACCACTTCGGGTCCAAACACGGTCTCTGGATCGCGGTGCTGGAGAGCAAGCTCGGCCCCCTCCGGGAGACGATGGCGGAGGCGGCAGCGAGCGAGGGCACAGCGCTCGAACGGATCGAGCAAGCCGTGCGTGCTCTGTTCGCCTACGCACGGGAGCACCCGGAGATGAACGGGCTGATGCTCCACGTGCTCGCCTCGGCGCCGCCCCTGCCGCCGCCGGCGCTCGAGACGATCCGGTTCAACAGCAGTACCATGCGCTCCCTCATCGAGACCGGGCAGCGCGAGGGCTCCATCCGAGACGGAGATCCTCAGCTGCTGGCACTCGCCGTCGCCTCGCAGCCTCTGACGCTGTGGCTCGCCCGGCCCGCCATCCGGGGATCGGGGATGATCGACGTCGACCGTGATGACGCCCTCGATGAGCTGGTGGAGAATGCCGTCTGTTTCGTACGGGCCGGGCTGAGCGTTTCCCACACGAGCCGTTCGGAGAGATCCCGATGAACCCCACCGTTGTGCGTGCCACCCTGGTCTTCATCGCGCTTCTTGTCGTACCTGTGCGGAGTGTGTCGGGGCAGGAGTCCCTTCCGCTGGAGGAGGCCGTGCGACGGGCTCTCGAGACGTACCCGTCGGTGGCCGCCGCGGAGGCGCGCGCCGAAGGTGTCGAGGCGCGACAGGGAATCGCGAGCTCCCAGTGGTTCCCGAGCCTCGGGGTGTCGGCGGTCGGCACGCGGTTTCAGGACTCCATGCTGGTGGCGCCGCTGCACGGGCTCGACTTCACCGTCCTTCCCGCATTCGATCGCACCCTCTACCGGGGGAACGTGGACCTCACCTGGACCCTGTTCGAGGGAGGGGGGCGATCGGCCCGCGTCCGAGGGGCCGAAGCCCGGTACGGATCGGCGGCTGCCCGGGCGGAGGGGGTGCGACAGGATCTGACGTCGCGGGTGGTGAACGTCTACACCGGGCTGCTCACCCTTCGGACCGCGCGGGACGCTCAGCAGGCCCGACTGGTCGCTCTGCACGCGGAGCGGGATCGAGTCGATCGGCTGCTCGCGCAGGGCCGGGCGGCCGAGGTGGAACGATTTCGGGCGGAAGCCTCGATCGCTCGCGCCGAGGCCGATGTGGCGGAGTTGGAGGCCGGGCTTCTCGCCAGGACGCACGAGCTCGGGCGCCTCGTCGGCCTCCCGGATGGCATTCTGCTGCCCGACATGCTCCAGGCGGTGGCGCTGGCCACGGCGGATCCCGAATCCACCGCGCGGGCGGATGCGTCGGACGGCCAGGTCGTCGTGCCGGAGATCGTCGCCGCGCAGTCGGCCCTGAAGGCGGCGGAAGCGGACCACAGCGAGGTGTCTTCGGAGTGGTTTCCTCGGCTGTACGTGGCCGGGGGACTGCGGTCCTACGGCGGCGGAAGCACCGACTTCACCACCGAATGGCAGGCCTCACTCGGGTTGGAGTACCCGATCTTCAGCGGCTTTGCCCGGTCGCACCGCGTCCAGGCCGCGTCGGCCGCGGAAGTCGCGGCTCGCGAGGATCTCCGGACGACGGAGCTCGTCGTCGCCGACCGGGTCGATCGGGCGCTCGAAGCGGTACGCGGGGCCGCCGCTTCGGCGGAGGCGCTCGCCACGGCTGAACGTCACTTGGTGGAAGTCGTGCGTATCGAGCGTCTAGCCCTCGATGAAGGCGCGGGCGTTCAGACCGACTATCTACGAGCCGAAGCCGATCTCGCGGAGACTCGCGCCGCGCGTGCGCGGGCGGTCAACCTGCACATCGCGGCGAGAGCCGAGCTGGCGCGTGCTCGCGGCACGCTCACCTCGGACTGGGTCCGAGACAACGTGGAGACCCTACCATGACACCGAAGCGTGTGCTGCGCGTCGTGCTGCCTGTCCTCCTCCTCGCGGCGCTGGCCTTCGCGGTGTGGCGGCTTCTCAGCGGCGACGGCAACGGCGAGGGCATCGTGGCCTCCGGAACGGTCGAGGCCACGGAGGCCGACCTCGGATTCGAGATCGCCGGACGGGTGGCCGAGATCTCGGTGCGCGAAGGCGACCCCGTCACGAACGGAGAGAAGCTCGCCTCGCTGGATCAGGCGGAACTGAACGCGGCTCTCCGGGCGGCACGGTCCCAGGCCGC